>JAZNDY010000403.1:0-9415 GCA_045588295.1 Acutalibacteraceae bacterium | reverse complement strand
AAAAATCCCTGCATATTCCGCAGCTAAAGCGGCAATCTCCAACTTCACACAGTGGATGGCTGTTCATTTTGCAGACGTGGGCATCAGAGTCAACGCTCTTGCTCCCGGTTTCTTCTCAACCAACCAGAACAAAACACTGCTTTTCAATGAAGACGGCTCACTCACCGCACGCTCAAACAAAATCATCACTCACACTCCCCTTCGCCGCTTCGGCACACCTGAGGACCTCACAGGTGCACTCCTCTTCCTTTGCGACGATGAATATTCAAGCTTTGTTACAGGCGTTATTCTCCCTGTTGACGGCGGATTCTCAGCATATTCGGGTGTATAAATTTCAGCATAAAAAGCAACAGGCTTATACGTGCAAACCGTATAAGCCTGTTTTTCTGTGTATGAAATTATTTATCCTGGTTGGCTGAAAAAACGTCAGCTACCTCAGTGATTGTTATATACCCCGATGGGTCAATTTCGTGAACGATGTTTCGCATTTTAGCAACCTGAAAACGGTTCACGACAAAATAAATCATTGTTTTTTCTGTGTTTGAATAACCGCCTGTTACCCTGATTTTTGTTGTGCCTGTTTCAAAGGTTTTGCTGAGTTCTGCACAGATTTCATTCGGTTTTGAGGTAACAATCATCGCACCCTTAGCTCTGTCAAAACCTTCAACAATAAAGTCAACTGTTTTGAGCGCCGCCGCATAAGTAACAATTGAATAAAGCGGCAAAATCCAGCTGCGCATAACAATACCGCACACAATATAAAGCAAGACATTATAAACCATCACAAACGTGCCTACGGTTATTCCCATTCGTTTTGAAAAAATAACAGCCATAACTTCAACGCCGTCCATCGCGCCGCCGTAACGTATTGAAAGACCGCTGCCTACACCTGATATTATACCGCCGAAAAGAGCGCAAAGAAGCAAATCCGTGCCCGCCAAAGGAGAAGCGGTACTGACGTCAACAGGTAAAACATCAGTTATAATCCAAGCAAAAAGTGAATAGATGCCGACAGAGTAAACCGCATAAAAGGTAAACAGAACTCCCTGCTTTTTATAGCCAAAAAGAAACAACGGAACGTTAAGCAGCAGCAAAAACAGCGAAAGCCCGAATCTTTCAGGCGTTATCAGCGCAAGAAACATTGACGTGCCTGATATGCCGCTGTCATAAAGCTTAACGGGGCTCAGGAAAAGCGTTATTCCCACAGAGTTTATAATACCCGCCAACGTAAGCATAAAAATATTTTTAAATTTTATTTTTTTCAGTTCCGATAATTTTGAGTTTTTAATTTTAGTCCATAAAGAAACTTTTGTTTTCTTTTTTGCCATCTGTATACCTCCTTACTTAATATTTATATATAGCTTTCAATCCGTATGCTTTGAAGCTAAGTTTTAATTTTCAGGGCAAAATAAAAGGCAGGGGTTTTGCAACCTCTGCCGCTTTATTTTAGACTTATGCTTCCTTAACAACTACCTGCTTGCCGTTATAATAACCGCACTCGGGGCAAAGTCTGTGAGATCTCTTGAGTTCACCGCAGTTTGAGCACTTTTCAAGCTGGGGAGCAGACATCTTCCATACGTTTGAACGTCTCTTGTCTCTTCTTGTCTTGGAGACTCTTCTCTTGGGTACTGCCATCTCTTAAGCACCTCCTTAATTTTGTGCCTTTAATAAACCCTTGGGTTTTCTTAACTTAATTATCAAGAAGCTGCTTAAGTGCCTCCAGACGGGGGTCAATATCTTTTTCGCAGCTGCATGAACCTGAATTTAAATCCTTGCCGCATTTAAAGCACATACCCTTGCAATCGCTTTTGCAAAGGAACTTTGCGGGAAGGTTAAGAAAAACGTCTTCAGTCACAATTTCATCCAAGTCAAAGCGTAAATCTTCAATAAGTAAAAGCTCGTCATTGGTTTCATCGTTAAGATGTGTGACCAGCGTGTGGTTAACTTCTGTTTTAACAGGAACGGTGATTGGTTTTGCGCAACGGTCGCAGTTAAGCTCAAGCGCAAAATCCGCCGTTGCTTCAAGCTCAACAATGCCTGTTTTGTTGCCAACCTTGCCGGTTACCTTAACGGGCTTTGAAAAGGGCTTGAATCCGCTGAGTTCATAAGATGAAAAATCCATCTCATAATCAAACTCTCTGACCATTCCTTCGTTATTGAAAATGGGTTCTAAATCCAAAATCATAAACTTCACCTGAAATCACGCACAAAATATTATATATTTCTATTTGCGTTTTGTCAACTATAATTTTGATTTAAATTCAGATTTTTTCGCAAAATGTGAAAATTCTTTCAGGAAGGTCGCTTTCGTCGCAAGAAACGGTGAATGTGATATCCTGCTCAGCAATCTTGCTCAGCTCTGAAACCTTTTCAAGGAAGTTTGCAAGAGCTTCGTAATCTCTGCCGCCGATTTTAAGAGTTGCATCAACAAGGATATCTGTGATATCGTGGTCGCCTGCAATAATGCCGCTGATGAAGCCGTAGAATGCATCATAGCCGCTTACCTTATAATGGTCAGTTTCAACAAGTCTTGCACGGTAGTTGATGTTGTAAGTGAGAAGTCTTTCTTTCTCAATGCAAACAACGTTACCGTTTGACTTTTCAACTGCTTCGTTTACAAGATCGATGAGTCTTTTTGTTTTGCCTGAGCCTTTGTTGCCGAGAATAAGATATACCATAATAGTATTCCTCCTATATATTATTATTTTCAGTTAATTCTTTTTTCAAGCTCTTCTTTGGCAGCCTCATAACCGGGCTTGTCGAGAAGGGCAAACATATTCTTCTTATAGCTTTCAACACCGGGTTGGTCAAAGGGATTAACACCCAGAATGTAACCCGAAAGTCCGCAAGCTTTTTCGAAGAAATAAATCATATAGCCAAGGTTATATTCATTCTGCTCATCAAGCTCAATAACGATGTTGGGCACATCGCCGTCTGTGTGAGCAAGAATAGTGCCCTGGAAAGCCTTGCTGTTAACGTAATGAACAGTTTTGCCTGCAACGAAGTTCAGGCCGTCACCGTTAACTTCATCAAATTCAATTTCAACGTCGGTCTTGGGATTGTTGACCCAGATAACCGTTTCAAACAGGCTTCTGACACCCTGCTGGATATACTGACCGAGTGAATGAAGGTCTGTTGAGAAAATTGCGCTGGCAGGGAAAATACCCTTGAACTCTTTGCCTTCACTTTCGCCGTAAAGCTGTTTGAACCATTCGCACCACATTGTCATTGAAGGCTCATAAGCTGTAAGCATTTCAATTGATTTGCCGCTTCTGTAAAGCAAATTTCTGAGTGCGGCGTACTTATAGCAATCGTTCGCCATAACGTCGCTTGTTGCATAAGCTTCTCTTGCGTCTGCAGCGCCCTGCATAAGAGCGTCAATATCAATGCCTGCAACTGCGATGGGAAGCAGACCTACCGCTGTGAGAACAGAATATCTGCCGCCTACGTCATCGGGAACAACAAAGGTTTTATAGCCCTCTGCATCAGCAAGAGCTTTTAAAGCACCCTTTGCCTTATCTGTTGTAACATAAATTCTTTTTGCAGCTTCTTCTTTGCCGTATTTATCTTCAAGAAGCTTTTTGAAAATTCTGAAAGCGATTGAAGTTTCTGTTGTTGTGCCTGATTTTGAAATAACGTTAACAGAAAAATCCTTACCTTCAACAAGCTTGATAAGCTCTGCAACGGATGCGGAGCTGATTGTGTTGCCACCATAGTAAATATCAGGTGTATCCTTTTTGATAAGGTTGTAATTATTGGATTTTATAAATTCAATAACTGCTCTTGCGCCAAGATATGAGCCGCCGATGCCGAGCACGATAAGAGCTTCGGAATCTTTTTTGATTTTTTCGGCACATTCCTTGATCTGAGCAAATTCTTCTTTATCGTAAGTTACGGGCAGGTCTATCCAACCAAGGAAATCATTGCCTGCACCGGTGCCGCTATGAAGCATATTGTGAGCCGTTTCAACTTCCTGCTTCATTGATAAAAGTTTTTCTTCGCAAGCAAATTCACCTGCGTAATTGAGATTGAGCTTTAATGCCAAATTTGAACACCCCTGTGAGCGAATAAATATATTTAATCTATTTTACCCTATAAAACCGCTGTTTGCAACACCTGAATGTAAATTTTTTTAAAAAACTCAATCTTTTTTTGCTTTATCTGCAACTTCGGGGGCTTTTTTCTTTATAATAACACAAAACCGCGCGTTTTGCAAACATTATTAAACTGTTTTAACTTTTATTTAAAAAAAACGTAACAAAATCGGTTCAAGCAAAATATAATGAAATTAGTAACACACCGGGAGGTAATATTTTGGATAAAAGAGAAATGGAACTTCTTATGGACAGATACAAAAAAGAAATGCTGGAATTCAGCAAAAAGAACGGATACATAAACTCTGACCCCGATTATAAACCCGATGAACGTGAAAAGCGCCAGCTTGATGCCGATATAAACAACAAAGGCTATGAGCGTGACCGAAGCGACCCTTTGCCGGAAGAAGCCGATGCCGCTGAAGTTGATGCCTCGCCTGAAGCTGTAGCTGCGCAAGCTCCGCCCGTAAGCGAAGAAAACGAAAATGCACCCGTTTACGGAAGCGGTGCCGCAGACACAGTTGATTATTTAAAAAACTATTGTTCATCCCCCTCCACAGAGGACAGCCGCAGAAAATGCCGAGATATAACCGCTTACCTTAACGCAAACCCCGAAACAGGCACTCTGCGCATTGAAACTTTCGCATCTGACCGGGCCTTTGCCGTGCCGAGCGCAAGAGTTATGGTGTTTCTGCCCCTTGAGAGCGGCAACGTTACCGTTTATGACGGCATCACCGATATAAGCGGCTCAAGCGAAAGAATAATTTTGCCCGCGCCTGCACGCTCACTTTCATCAGCACCAAGCAACGGCAAAGCATTGCCGTATTCAACATATACAGTCTATATTGAGCACCCGTCATACGTAAGAGCGCTGTTCAACAACGTTCCCATTTTTTCAGGCATCGAATCGGTTCAGCCTGTTCAGATGCTTGCAAAGGTTGACGGCATGAACGAACCTGACCCGATAATCGTCAACGAATCGGGTTCTGCGGTTATATGAGGAGGCTGTGAATATGGCAACACCTGTTATCCCGGACTATATAACGGTGCATCTCGGCAGACCTGATTCAAACGCACGGAACGTGAGAGTACCTTTCACGGAATACATCAAAAACGTGGCATCAAGCGAAATTTATCCTACCTGGCCCGAAAACGCCATAAGAGCCAATATTTATGCCCAGGTTTCATTTGCGCTCAACAGAATTTACAGCGAATATTACCGCAGCAGAGGCTATGATTTTGATATCACAAATTCAACGGCATATGACCAGGCTTACGTTGACGGCAGAGATATTTTTTCAAACGTTGGCAGAATTGTTGATGAGCTTTTTAATGATTACGTTACCAAAGGCAACCAGATTCAGCCTTACTTCACGGAATACTGTGACGGACGCACGGTCACCTGCAGAGGGCTTTCACAATGGGGCACAGTTACCCTTGCAAACCAAGGCAGAACACCTTATCAGATTTTACAGAATTATTACGGCAACGATATAAACATTGTCAGAAACGCTCCTGTCAAAAACATTGTTCAGTCTTACCCCGGAACACTTCTGCGCCTGGGCAGCAACGGCGAGGACGTGCGCACGATTCAGCGCCAGCTTAACAGGATACGCCGCAACTATCCCGCAATCCCCGCAATCCCCGACGCAAACGGCGTTTTTGATGCCGCAACGCGTTCGGCAGTCAGAGCGTTTCAAAACATTTTCGGGCTTGCTGTTGACGGAATAGTCGGCAAGGCTACGTGGTATAAAATCAAGCAGATTTATAACGCCGTCAAAAAAGTATCAGACCTTTATTCCGAAGGGATAACCATAAGCGAAGTTGACAGAATTTTTTCAAAACCGCTCCGTAAAGGCGACAGAGGCAACGACGTTAAAACAATCCAATATTATCTTGCGTTTCTCGGTTTTTTCAATGACAGGTTGCCCGAAATCAAGATCGACGGCATTTTCGGTTCAGCAACTGATAACGCTGTCAGAGTGTTTCAGAGAGAATACGGGTTAACTGTTGACGGTATCGTTGGAAGAAGCACCTGGTACAGACTTCAGGATGCATATAACAGCACGCTCAACTCGTTACCCGATGAATACCGCTCATATTCATCCTTGCTTTACCCCGGCTATACTGTCACAACAGGCGCAAGCGGAAACGTTGTGACGCAGTTGCAAACGTTTTTGCGCAGAATAGCACAAAACAACAGCTCTGTTCCGCTTGTTACGGTTGACGGCATTTACGGCAACCGAACCAAAGCCGCGGTTCAGGCAGTTCAAAAATTGAGCAATCTGCCGCAGACGGGCGCAGTAGGGCCGCTGACGTGGAACGCAATAATAAACCTTTATAACGAATATCGCTGAAATTTGCGATAATAATAAACGGTGACAGACGTTTTTGTTTGTCACCATTTTTATTTTGAGGTGATTGCTCTGACGGAATACTTCAGCACCGATTTTAACACCAACATCAAAATGCTGGACGCCACTTTGCGTATGGCCGCAAGCTTTGATATGGTTGGCAGAGACATTCTTATAAGCGGCAAAAAGCATATCCGCCTTTATTTCATAGACGGCTTCTGCAAAGATGAGCTGATGGAACGGGTTATGGCTTATCTGATGAGGATAACCGAAAAGGAATATTCCGCAGCCAAAACCGCCAGAGAATTTGCCGACGCATTCATTCCTTACGTTGAAACCGACGTTGCAGGCAAGCCAAAGGATTTTATAAAATATGTTCTTTCAGGCGGAATAGGTCTGATTGTTGACGGCCTGTGCGAAGGAATTATTGTTGACGCACGAACCTACCCTGTCAGGTCAATGAGTGAGCCTGAAAACGACAGGGTGCTGCGCGGACCTCACGACGGTTTTGTTGAAACGCTTGTTTTTAACTCTGCTCTTATTCGCAGACGTATACGTGACGTTAACCTGACAATGGAAATCCACACGGTAGGCAAGGTTTCAAAAAGTGACGTTGTTGTTTGCTTTATGAACGGAAAGGTAAACGAAAAAGCTCTGAACACTCTGCGCAAAAAGCTTGATTCAATAACCGCAAATTCACTCACTCTCGGTCAGCAAAGCCTTGTTGAATGCCTTGTTGCAAAGCAAAGGCTTAATCCTTTTCCAAAAGTGCGCTATACAGAAAGACCTGATGCCGCCGCCGCATGTGTGCTTGAGGGCAGCATAGTTTTGCTCACGGATAACTCCCCTGCCGCAATGATTATTCCGTCAGGCATATTTGAATTTTTGCAGGATACAAACGATTTTTATCTGTCACCGCTTATAGGCTCATATCTGCGTATTATAAGAATGTTTGTGTTTGCGCTCACGTTGCTTCTTATCCCGATCTGGTATCTGCTTGTGCGCAACCCTGAATATATTCCGCAATGGCTGAATTTTATAAAAATAGAAGACCCTAACACCGTGCCGATTATTGCTCAGCTTTTTATTGTTGAGATTGTTATTGACACAATCCGCCTTGCTTCAATCAACACGCCGCAAGCGCTCAGCGGCTCATTCGGCATCATCGGAGCGCTTGTGCTTGGCGAATTTGCAGTTTCTGCTGGCTGGTTTGTGCCTGAGGTTGTGCTTTATATGGCATTTGTTGCAATGACAAACTTTACTCAGCCAAGCTTTGAGCTCGGCTATGCTTTCAAGCTGTTGCGAATGATGCTGCTTGCCTTGACGGCACTTTTCAACCTGTGGGGCTTCATTGCAGGCATAATTATAATTACGCTTGAAATTGCCTTTAACAAAACCGTTACGGGGCAAAGCTTCCTTTATCCTCTTATACCGTTTAACGCCAAAGCTTTGCGAAGCCTGATTTTCAGAATGCCGATAAACAACAGTAAAAATTAATAAAACTGAATGCGCCGCTGATAAATCTGCTTAACGTTTATCAGCGGCGCTTTTTAGCAAAAAAGCAATAAAAAACAGCCAAAAAAACAAAAAAATAAAAAATAAAAATTTTTTCAAAAAAAGCTTGACAACATTGTTTTTTTATGCTATATTAGTCAAGCGTTCCACGCTGGTGTAGCTCAGTTGGTAGAGCAGCTGATTTGTAATCAGCAGCTCGGGGGTTCGAGTCCGTCCACCAGCTCCATTCCTGTTTTATACAGGTAATTTAATAATTGGAAGAGTTCCCGAGCGGCCAAAGGGAGCAGACTGTAAATCTGCCGTCAACGACTTCGGTGGTTCGAATCCACCCTCTTCCACCATTTCGAGTGTTCATAACGGATTCAAGTTGTGAACACTTTTTTTCTTTGATAAATAACATATTTTTATTGGTCGCAGACTTTTTACGGTCTGCGACCTTTTTGCGTTTTATGCCGTTACGCTTTTGGGTAATGCTTTTGGTATATAAGTCACCGCTACTCCCTGACGGGTATCGTTGCTGAACAGTTCTTCCTCTTGTATCGGAAGTTCAATATAACCCACAAAGCGGTAGTAAATAACTATTCTCTGCGTTTTGTTTTTGCCCGTACCCTCTGTTTCATAAACATCTATATGGTCTATGAGTTCGTGAAGTAATGGTGCAGTTATTGTTTCCATACGCATAAACTTTCGTATTGCTGAAACAAAGGTTTCTTTGTCTTGCTCCTTGTTTTTCAGGAGAAGAATATCATCTTGCAGTTTAGAAATTCTGACTTTCAGTTCTACTCTCTCAACCTCATATTTGCGTGACATGTGCATAAACCATTCGTCTGTTACCTTGCCGCTTGCATTATCCTCATAGAGCTTTTCATACAGACTTGCTACCTTTTCCTGCCTTGACATACATCTCTGCAGTTCGGTGTTTAGATACTTTTGCTCTGTGAGTATATCTTTGTTAGTTTTCTGTGACAGTATTTCCGCAAAGGCATCTTCGTCATATTTCAGATACGATATCATCTTTTTGAGTTCAAGCATTACAATTTGTTCAATCGCATCTGCTCTGACATAATGCCTGCTTTTGCAACTGCCTCTGTAATCCTTGTAGTAGTTGGAACAGCTGAAATAGTGGATATCCTTATTTCGTGTATTTACGTGAAACCACAGCTTTTTACCGCAATCGGCACACCGCAGGAAATCACAAAATATGTTCTTGTCACCGTTCTCAGGTTTAGGGTCTCGTCGTTTGCATTTCTTCACAAGCTGCTGTACTCTCTCAAAGGTATCACGGTCAATTATCGGCTCGTGAACATCTTTGAAAATCTTCCAGTTTTCTTCAGGATTCAAGTGTCTTGTTTTGTTCTTGAAAGATTTTGAGTATGTTTTGAAATTGATAACATCACCGCAGTATTCTTGACGAGATAAAATCTGACCGATAGTTGAGCTTTTCCATTTGTA
>JAZNDY010000402.1:0-2086 GCA_045588295.1 Acutalibacteraceae bacterium | reverse complement strand
TGGATTTTGGCGCAGCCAAAAGACGGAGGGTTGAAAGAAACGCAATTATTTCAGTCTTTTTTGCGTTTCCTTATCAATAACCGTGCAGACTTCATAAAAGCTTTCGTTAACCTCGTTGTTTGCAAAACGCAGAACGTGAAGTCCGAGACTTTCAAAATAAGAAGTTCTTAAATTATCTTTTCTGATATTTAGTTCCTCAAAGTGCTGTGAACCGTCAAGCTCAACAATCAGTTTTGCCTTGTCGCAATAAAAATCAGCTATATAGTTGCCGATTATTCTTTGCCTTGTAAATTTGACGGGGTATTCTTTGAAAAACTCATACCGGAGTTTGTTTTCTTCGGGCGTGGCGTTTTTTCTTAATGCCGCCGCCCTCGTTTTGAGTTCTTTGTTTCGCGGTAAAAATTTGTTGTTCATATATTCTTCGCAACCCTTTAATTCCAGAAAACAACAATATCTCTCAAGCGCTCAATAACAACGGGGCTTGCTGAAACAAAGTTAACGTGAGCCATCAGCATTGTGCCCAGAGCTGTCAGGGCGTTTGCACCGCCGAGGCAGAGAGCCGCTTTTTTGAAAACGTTATAGCCGTCTTTGCCGAATTTCTGCAGGGCGGTTTCTGCCGCTTCAAGCACGATAACAGCTGCAAGGAAGGCGGCAAGCAGAGAAATATCAGAGGTGTATCTGAAAATCACGCCGCCGAGGCAACAGTTGAGGAATGCTGTTACGGGGATTGCAACAAGAGCACAGGCAAAAATAATTTTTTTGGCTCGGCTCAAAGATTTTTTTCCGAAAACAACGGGGAAAAGGAGCAGGGTAAGCATAAACGGCATTGCAAAAATGCCGATGCCTGAATCAACGTAAAAATATCTGCCGTAATCAGGCGGTGCAACGTAATTCATACCAATAAACGGGAATTCGGGCACAAACTTGAAGCCCTGCAGGAAGTAATGGAAGAATGCAGGCATAACACCGTGCAGACCGACCTCGTAATATGAAGTGTCGCTTATGGTCAGCTGGTATGCCGTGCCAAAGTCAAAGTAACCGCCGAAGCGCGCTTTGTTATAAAGCATTGACGCAATAACGGCAACAATAACGGGCGCGCCCAGAGCCGCCATTTCTGCAAAATAAACACCCGTTTTCTTTTCTTTGATGCGCTTGATTGCCCACAGCAAAACAAAGGCGGCGGCAATGATTGCAAGCGGCAAAACGGAATTGACTCTTGAATGGAAGCCAAGACCGAAGCTGATGCCTGCCAGCGCAAAATAAATTATTCTGCCAAAGGTTTTTTTGCATCCGACTGCTTTGAGCATAAAGAAAATGAACGCAGCCGAAAAAGCCATACCTGCCATACCTGCAACGTAATAAAACCTCTGCTGACCTCTTGCGATAATCAGCGCAAAGCTTGCAAGGAAGCCGCTCACGGCACAGAAAGCAGGAAAATAGCCAAACTGTTTTTTGCCTGATATTTTGGCGTATTCCTCAACCGCAAGGGCAAAGAAAACAGCCGTCATCATCAGAAAAACAGCCATCACGAAGCCTGCGTGCGGCAGGGCGCCCGTGATAAAATAAACGGGAAAATAAACAAGCAGCAGAGGCGTTACGCCAAAATAAGAATAATATCTGCCGCCAAAATACGCTCTGTCCCAGAGATAGTTGACGCCGAGGTCTGTTCTTTCAGAAAGGTCATAGGGGTTGTTGAGCTGACCCAGAAGCTCATCGGGCTTTACGTCAAGGTGAAGCTGACCTTTCATAAAAGCGTCAAACTGCTGGATATAAGGGTCATAATATTCGGGCGGATTTTCAAGCGGATAGGGGATTGTGTAAAGCGATTCGCCCGTGGCGTTAAGGACGGCAACGGCAAGCGCGCCGCCAACGCTCAACGCAACCGAAAGGGCAACGGAGCGCCTGTGCCTGTTCTTATAAGGAACAAGCTTTGTTTCTTTGCTTCGCATATAAAGCAAAAACGCAAAGTTCACAACACAGAGGATAAGCAGAAATCTTGCAGTGTTGAAGCTTGGTTTATATTGCGGATTAACCGTTATGCCGCTTATCACCGTGTCGCCGATGAAACCGTCAGCCGCAAAAACAA
>JAZNDY010000401.1:0-7356 GCA_045588295.1 Acutalibacteraceae bacterium | reverse complement strand
AAGCTCTGCTTTTTCTTCCTTTGTGCGGTTGCTCTTAAGGAAAAGCTCAACCATTCTTCTGATATCGTTTCTGACCTGACCTTCATAGTTTTCATCTATCAATGCATAGATTTCGTCTTCTGAAAGTGCTGCAACCGCCATAACTGCAGGTGCGTTTCCGTTTGTTGCCATTGAGCTTGGCTTAACGTCGCTCACAGGAGTGTATGCAGGGTCAATCTGAGGGTCAAGGCTTACAGCCGAAGCATCGGGAGCCTGTGTCTGAGGTGCCGTCTGAGTTTCAGGAGCTTTGTTTTCTTCTTCTGTTTTAAAAGGCAGACCTGTGAAAACGTCAATTTCGGGGTTGCCCTTCTGCTGCTTAACTATTTTTGCTTCGTTTGTCTTTTTGATGGCGTGTTCGGTAAGTGCCGGTGTGTAACCGATTGCGCCTGTTGTGGCAACCATAAGAGAGCCTTCTGTGGGTCTTACAATACCGACAATCTTGAGTGTTTCGCCTTTTTCAACAACGTTCTTGACGTAAGCTTCATCGTCGTGTTTATCTGCCCAAGTGTTTGTTGCGCTGTCATAAGCATAGAAATCAGGCTCAACAACAAGCTTGAACTCTCTGCCTAAAATCTCATCATAATCAATTTCATAGGTTTTGGGTGTATATGCTTCGCCGGCAGTCATTGCCATAAAGCCTTCCATCAGGTCATCCATTGTTGCAAAGCCGAGGCCCTGAATAACAACGTCACTGATTTCGTTGTTTTTATCAACAATAAGAACCACTTCGTTGTATGCATCAGGCCATCTGCCCTGAACAACGTCATACTGCTCTGCAAGCAGAGTTTCGTTATCAATAAGCTCCTGCCATGAGTTGAGAAGCTTGTTTGTGTAAGTTTCTGTTGAAGCGTTGCCAACCATTATGCCGCCCATACCTGAGCTCATACCGCCCATCATGCTGTTTGCAATGTCAACAACAGGGCTGGGATAAACAGCGTTAACACCGTTTGATGTGTCTGCTGAATAAATGTTGAACGTTCCGCCATAGGTATACTGGATGCTGCTTGCATAATCTTTAATTATGCAACCGTCGCTTTCAAGATATTTTTTGAAAGCAGCAAGGTCATTTTCGTGGGCACCTGCTGCAAAAGCCTCAACCATACTTGCAGTCATGGTGTTTGAATAAACCTTATCAAGCTCGTGGTTTACCTCGCCCGATGACGTGCCGGTCATACTGGTCATCATTGAGTTCATATCCATCATTGAGCTTTCAATCATTAACGGATACGAGGTAAGGGCTTCTTTTTGGATTGATTCAATATAAAGCGTGAAGCCGTGTGAAAGCGAAAGAATAAGAGCAATACCGATGATGCCGATACTGCCGGCAAACGAGGTGAGGAAAGTTCTCATCTTCTTTGTAAGAAGATTGTTGAGCGAGAGTGAAAGAGCAGTGAAGAAAGACATTGACGTTTTCTTATACGCTTTCTTTGCTTCTCTTCTTGAAACTTTTGCTTCCTTGCCTGTTGCGGCGGCATCTGCCGATGAATCATAGGGAGCAGTGTCATCAACAATCCTGCCGTCAACAAGGCGGATTATTCTTGTTGAATATTCATCTGCAAGCTCAGGGTTATGAGTAACCATAATAACAAGCCTGTCAGCAGAAATCTCTTTGAGGATTTCCATAATCTGAACGCTTGTTTCTGTATCAAGAGCGCCTGTAGGCTCATCAGCAAGAAGAATTTCAGGGTCGTTAACAAGAGCTCTGGCAATTGCAACTCGCTGCATCTGGCCGCCCGACATTTGGGTGGGCTTTTTGTTAAGCTGGTCACCGAGGCCAACCTTTCTAAGAGCCTCTGCCGCCCTCTTTTTTCTTTCTGCTTTTGAAACACCGCTGAGAGTAAGAGCAAGCTCAACGTTTGAAAGAACTGTCTGATGAGGGATAAGATTATAATTCTGGAAAACGAAACCTACCGAATTGTTGCGGTAAGAATCCCAATCTCTGTTTTTAAAAGCTTTTGTGGACTTGCCTTTGATTACAAGGTCACCCTGTGTATATTGGTCAAGACCGCCGATAATATTAAGCAAGGTTGTTTTGCCACAGCCTGAATGGCCGAGGATTGAAACGAATTCGCTTTTGCGAAATTCAACGTCAATACCCTTGAGCGCAACAACCTTGGAATCACCCGTAGGGTACTCTTTGACGATGTTTGTTAATTTCAGCATAGATTGAAAACTCCTTGACAAAAACTTTTGCGCCTGTTACACTTATAACAGTTACAATTGTAACACCAGTTTATGAACAAATCATAAACAAAAACCAAAAAATTACAAAACTGTTACAAAAGAGGTTAAATTGTAATGGATAAACCGAACGAAGTAAATCTGCTCACAAAAGAGTGCATTCTCACCGCCCTTTTACGTCTTATGGATGAAAAGGATTATAACGATATTTCCATTACGGATATCACAAATCTTGCAGGCGTTTCAAGAATGGCTTACTACAGAAATTATAAAAGCAAAGAGGATATTTTGCTTAAGTATCTTGAGGATGCGGAACAATCTATCATAGACAAAGCAGGCAACCAAAGCGTATCTTCCATAAAAGACATTATTTACTATTTATCCTATTTTATTCAGGAAAACGCAAAATTCATCAACGCAATTTACGCCGCAGGTCTTATTCATAAGCTCACAGATATGCTGAATGACCGCATTTATAACTACTTTCCCATTTCTCACCAGAGCACGGACGGCGAATTCGCTGTCAGATTTTACGTTGGCGCAATCCTGTCTGTTTACAGATATTGGATTGACACGGGCATGAAAGAACCTGCCGAAAACGTAACGGATATGCTCTGCAAACTCATTGACCAGGACAGCGCGATTGAATATCTTGTATTCCCCAAATAAAACTGAAAGCCGCAACAGTTTTTGTTGCGGCTTTTCTTATTGATACTGTTAATTTTTCTGATAATCGCCCGCCATCTGAGCCTGTGCAATCTTTGACATTTCTTCGTCATTCTTTGCAAGCTCAACGGCATTACGCACGGCTTCTCTTCTTACAAAAAGCTCGCGATACATTCTGTCACGCGTTTCGCCGTTAAGGTTATGGAAAAACTTGGGGATAATGCCCAACGCACCCGTGATAACGGGAACACCTGTTCCCATCGCAAATATCCACCACTTTGTGGAGTCTGCCTGTGTGCCGATAGCCTTGCCCTGGATATAGCCGATGCGTCCCATAATAACGTTCTGAATCGACGTCATTGCTATTTTCTGGAGCTTTGTCACAAGACCTCTTGCAACGCCCGTCATCGCCTCTGCGCGGTAACCGTTTTTCCATTCGCAATAGTCCATCGACTCGTTCAGAATTTCATCAGGAATAACCTTGCGCAGACCGAAAACGCACATTTCAAGAACTTCTTCAACCGCCATCAGCGGAAGCATTACCCAGACTTTTTTATAAAGACCGTTCTTTGCGCCACCGATTGAACCTATGCCGAAAACGGCAAGCCAGCACATATCGGTCCACAAATCTTCAAGAATCCAGATTGCTTTGGTTGATAAGCGTTTGCGCAGCGGAGCAATAAACGCATAGCTGATTGTTGAAACGGGTGACGCCGGTATGCCAACGATGGTCTGATACGTTGCAGAACCGAGAACGTCAATATAATAGTTAACTCTGCTCTGCTGAACCGCAAAGCCTTGCAGGAACTCGGAAAGAGAATAAAGCAAAATGGGTCTGTTTGTAATAATAGCTTTCAGACCCTGCTTGACACTTGGCTTTTCTATGGTCTGCGATACTCTTTCTTTGGTTGTGCAGATAAAGAAGAATGACATTGCGCAGCTTATAATGGCTGTGCCTATACCGAAGCTGATAAAAAGGTTCTGCCTTTCCCAAGAAACAACCTGATTGTTGACAAGGTCAAGCAAAACACCGAACAAAAGCTGCGGAAGCTGAGCGCCGAAATAGCCTGCAAGAAGCTTTGCCGACGTTATCAGGCTCGTTCGCTCTATCGGGTCAGGCGTTATGGTAGACATAAAGCCCGTGCTTGCAATCGAGGTGAACGTGCCTGCCGTTTCGCTTATAATTGAAAAAACGGCATAGAACACAAGCTTTGTTACGTAATTCGGACTTGTGCCGCTGAACAAAACGGGCAAAAACCAATACCACAGACCGAGAAGGGTAAGCGGTATTTTGCCAAGAAGTATGTACGGCTTGAACTTGCCCCAACGTGTTCTTGTTCTGTCAACAATAACACCGACAAACGTATCGTTGAGGGTATCCCATATACCCGAAAACAAGCCGAATACCGCAAGGAATTTAAAATCAATCTTGACAACGTCGTAAATAAAACGATCCTTGAAGCCATCAATATTAAAAGACACCGACGCTTCGTTAAGAATGTAGCCTATTCGTTCTTTGTTGCCGATATACCGCCGGTTGCGCATAAGCGGATTCCTGACGCCTTTTTCATAGTCAATCATCAAAGCCGCACCCTGCTGTTCTTCAGCGGTGAGAGTTGTTTTTTCTTCCACAAGGCACCTCCTCTGCACTTCTTTTTTCAATTATAACATATTAAATTTCCATATTCAATACATTTTGTTAAATGTATACAAAAAAATAAAAATAAAAAAAACACAGCTTGTTCAGTTTTCTTGTCACAAGCTGTGTGATTTTCAATGTTTAAACTGTCGCCCAAAAGCTTTCAATTTCTGCTTTGGTTGCGGCAACCGAGCCCTGAATCATATTGGGTTTGCCGCCTCCCCTGCCCGAAAGAGCAGCATTGAGCGCCTTGCCGATTTCGCGCACGTCATTTTCACGGCTGACAACGGCGTATTTGTAACCTGACTCATCATCGCCCGAAAAAACTGCAGCTGTGCCGACTTTATCAGCAAGCATATCGGCAAAAACCCTTGCATCGTCTGCAGAAGCACCGTCGTCAAACATACAGCATTTTTCACCCGAAGCGTTTTTGCTTTTTTCTGCAAAAAGCTCTTTCTTGAGCTGATTATATCTGAAATCCGCTTCTTTCAGGCGAAGCTGAAGCTTTTCAACCGCGGATGCCACCTCTTCCGTTTTTGCGCAAAGAAGGTTAGAGATTGCATAAACGTTTGCGTTCTTTTCGCAATAATCCTCAAAAGCTTTTCTGCCTATCTGAAGCGAAACCCTGACACCGGATTTGTAATTCATAACAGACAGCACCTTGATGATGCCGATTTCGCCCGTGGTTGCAACGTGAGTGCCGCAACAGGCACAAAGGTCAACGTCACCGATTTTTGTGAGTCTGACCTGACCTTTGATTTCTTTTTTGCTTCTGTAATCGTAGTTTTTAAGCTCATCGTCAGACGGATAAATAATCTCAACGGGAATGTTTTTATAAATCGCTTCGTTTGAAAGTTTTTCGATTTTTTCAAGCTCTTCGGCAGAAACAACACCGTTGAAATCAACGGTTATGCAGCTTTCACCCATATGGAAACCAACGTTATCAAAACCGCAGATTGAATGCTGAATGCCCGAAAAAACGTGTTCACCCGTGTGCTGCTGCATATATGAAAACCTTAAATCAAAATCAAGCGCACAATTGACTTTGCCATCAACCGCACAATCGCAGATATGAATAACGTCTTCACCTTTTTCGATTGTATCAAGCACTTTTGCCTGACCGATAATACCCCTGTCACCCGGTTGACCGCCGCCCTCAGGGAAAAATGCAGTTTTATCAAGAATAACCTCAAAGCCGTTTTTACCCTGTTTACAGGATAAAACTTCCGCTTCAAACTCTTTTATATATTGGTCTTTATAATATAAACGTTCTGTCATAAATTCACCTCAAAAATTTTTGAGCGCTCGGACCGTTGCGGCAACAGGCAGACCAACGATGTTGAAATAATCGCCCTCTATGCCCTCAACAAGCACGCAACCTCTGCCCTGAATCCCGTATGCACCTGCTTTATCATTGCTTTCTTTTGTGGCAACGTAAGCCGCAATTTCATCATCGGTCAGCTCATAAAACTTAACCTTGCTCACCTGCGCAAACTTTTCTGTTTTTGAACCGTCTGTGAGGCAAACACCCGTTATAACTTCGTGCTCTCTGCCCGAAAGAAAACGAAGCATAGCCTTTGCATCTGCTTCATCCTTGGGCTTACCGAGAATCTTCCCGTCCAGCACAACGATTGTGTCTGCGCCGATAACAACGCAGTCCGGGCATTTTTCTGCAACTGCAAGCGCTTTCTTTTCAGCCGTCATCATTGCGGCATCCTTGGGGGATGTGCCCTCGGGAACCGTTTCATCGGCATCGCTCACAAGAACTTCAAACTCAACGCCTGCCGTTGTGAGCAGTTCTTTTCTTCTGGGCGAAGCCGAAGCAAGAATTATCTTCTTCATACCTTACCTCCGCCGATAACGCCTCTGCGCACCATTTCTGCAACGCGCAAAACAAGCACCTGGGTTTTGCCGTCAGGCAGTTCGCCGTTCATAACCATTTCAACAGCCTTTTCAAGCGGAATTTTTTCAAGCTCAAGAAATTCATCATCATCAGGATGAACCTGTGTTTCACTCAGATTCCACGCCGCATAAAGGTGAATAACCTCACCGCAGTAACCCGGTGAAGGATACATCACGCCAAGCTTATGATATTCACCGGCAACCATACCTGTTTCTTCTTCAAGTTCACGCTTGCCTGCCTCATAATCAGGCTCGCCTTTTTCAAGCTTGCCTGCAGGCAGTTCAAGCACAAGTTCGCCGTAAGGATATCTGAACTGGCGCACAAAAATCAGCTCACCTTTATCTGTCAGGGGAGCAACGCATACACCGCCGTTATGTTCAACAACGTCACGCACGCACTCCGTTCCGTTTGGAAGCACCGCAAGGTCTCTGCGTACTTTTATGATTTTGCCTTCATAAACGTAATTTTTCATCAGAGTTTTTTCAAAAAGATCCATAAAGTCACTCCTGTATGCTTAAGGGTGCCTCAAATTAATGAAGCACCCATAACGTAAATTACCAATTATACATCTGCTCGGGATTCTTGAATATATCCTCAAGTCTTTCAATAAAGGGAACAAGGTCGCCAAAGTCAACCGCTCTGTGGTCAAACACAAGGTCGATGGGCATTTCGTTGCCGATTGCTATGATATCGTTGCCGTTTTCATCCTGCTTAACAACGGGCTTTTTCATAATTGAGCCGATGCAGGCAACAAAAATCTGGGGAGGAATAATTGAAAGCAGAGCAACTCTGCCGGGGATTCCTCTTGTGACCGAACCGATGTTTGAAACGGTTACCGTACCCTGCTTGATATCAGCGGCTGTGAGTCTGTCGGTCTCGGGAATGGCATAGTAATCCTTCTTTGCCTGACCCGAAAGCGTCTTTATCT
>JAZNDY010000400.1:0-2368 GCA_045588295.1 Acutalibacteraceae bacterium | reverse complement strand
CTCACAGGTCTTCCCATCGGCGGCGCAAAGGGCGGCTCCGACTTTGACCCCAGAGGCAAGAGCGATGCTGAAATCATGCGTTTCTGCCAGGCATTTATGACAGAGCTTTACAGACACATCGGCCCCGACGTTGACGTACCCGCAGGTGATATCGGTGTTGGCGGCAGAGAAATCGGTTACCTTTACGGCCAGTATAAGAGAATCAAGGGTGCATTTGAAAACGGCGTTCTTACAGGCAAGGGCCTTTCATACGGCGGCTCACTCATCAGACCCGAAGCAACAGGCTACGGCGCAACATACTATGCAGTTGAGCTTCTCAAGCACTTCGGCGAAGACATCAAGGGCAAGACCGTTGCTCTTTCAGGCTTCGGCAACGTTGCCTGGGGTGCTGCAAAGAAGATTGCAGAGCTTGGCGGCAAGGTTGTTACAATCTCAGGTCCTGACGGCTACGTTTATGACCCCGACGGCATCACAACAGATGAAAAGATTGAATATATGCTTGAAATGAGAGCATCAGGCAGAGATAAGGTTCAGGATTACGCTGACAAGTTCGGTGTTGAATTCCACGCAGGCCAGAAGCCCTGGGGCGTTAAGGTTGACATTGCAATGCCTTGCGCAACTCAGAATGAAATCAATATGGCTGAAGCCGAAAAGCTTGTTGCAAACGGTGTTCCTTATTACATTGAAGTTGCAAATATGCCCACAACAAACGATGCTCTTGCATATCTCAAGGCTAACTGCAAGGCTGTTGCTCCCTCAAAGGCTGTTAACGCAGGCGGCGTTGCCGTTTCAGCTCTTGAAATGGGTCAGAACTCAATGAGATATAACTGGACAGAAGAAGAAGTTGATAACAAGCTCAAGCAGATTATGAAGGATATCCACGACCATTCAGCAAACGCAGCTGAAAGCTACGGCCTCGGCTATGACCTTGTTGCAGGCGCAAACATCGCAGGCTTCATCAAGGTTGCAGATGCTATGATGGCACAGGGTCTTATCTGATAAGGCATTAACGCAAAAATATAAGCAGGTAACCGTTCGGTTACCTGCTTTTTGCTTTGGCAGTATAAACAATAAAGCTTGCAAAGGTTCACCTCTGCAAGCTTTTGCTTTTATTTGGTTATTGCATAATAATCTTTGCTGAAAATTAAAGCATTTCGCCAATCATAATAAGAAACATACCAAAAAAGTACATTCCCATACCTACAAGACCTATTATGTTAAGAATAAGACCAATCTTTGTGAAAATTCCTGCAAGGTGAGCTTTTTTATCTGCCGACTTAAGGCGTGCATTCAGCTGCTCACTCTGGAAGTTAAAATTCTGTGACTTCATAGCATTCAGCTTACCCTTTGCAAGGAAGAAGAATACGAGACCGATACCATTGCTGAGTGCCATTGAAATGATTGAGAAAATAAATGCTGTAATTGCGTTGCTTTCATAACCCTTAAGTGCAAATTCCTGAACGGAATCTTCAGGAGCTACTGATGCTGAAAAATCAGGAGCTGCAGGGGCAACGGGAGCGCTGTTGAAGTTGGGAACAGAGGGAGCAGCGTGAGGCAGGCTCTGGGGGTCTGCCATAACTGTTGTTTCAAGCTCGCCCTCAGGCTTCACAAGGGGTGAACCGCAATAAACGCAAAAATCAAGATTGTTATCTGTGTCTCTGCCGCAAGTTGAACAAATCATAATTATACCTCTTTCTTAAAATAACATTTTACCGATTACATAAACATCATTAATTCTGCAAAAAATAATATGCAAAAATAAAAGGCGTAGAAAATAGTCATACCGATGCTTAAGGGTAAAGCAATTTTTGAGAATATTCTGCCAAGTCTTGCTTTTCTTGAAGCCGCGTTATAACGCGCTGTCATACGTGAACCCGTGAAGAAAAGCTGGATTGCACTCAGTGCATTCACTTTGCCTTTTGCAATAATGCTTAAAATAATACCGGGGAGACCCATTTCTGAAAGAGCAAGTGCAATAATACCAAAAATCATTGCCTGATTTGCCTTGCCTTCATAATCTGCAAGCTGAGGCTCCTGAACAAGGTCTTCAGGCGTGTCAGGAATCTGAGGAGCAGGTGCAGGTATGGGAGCAGGAGCGGGCGCGGGTGTGTTGAAAGTGGGTGCAGGCGGAGCGGTGTAAACGTTATTTACGCCGGGAGCAGGACCGTTGAATGAGGGTGCCGCAGGCTGAACGGGTGCTGCAGGTGCGCTGCCGAATGTGGGAAGAGGTGCCTGTGCAGGTGCGCTGCCGTATGTAGGCGCAGGCTGCTGAACAGGTGCTGCAGGTGCGCTGCCGTATGTAGGCGCAGGCTGCTGAACGGGTGCCGAAGCAGACACGCTCTGTGAATCAGCCATTACGGTAGCCTCC
>JAZNDY010000399.1:0-8682 GCA_045588295.1 Acutalibacteraceae bacterium | reverse complement strand
GGTACGTGGACGGATATTTATGCCTTTGCCGCCGTTCTTTACAGAACACTTATCGGCAGCGACCCTATTTCTTCAAAAGAAACAATGCCAAACGACAGGCTTATGGTTCCCGGCAAATTTGCCGAAGCTCTGCCTGCATACGTTATAAACGGACTCATCAACGCTCTTCAGATTCTGCCTGATGGCAGAACAAGAACCGTTGAGCAGCTTCGCGCCGAGCTTTCCGCTTCACCCGTTGCAACAGCGGTCAGCGGTCAGCATCAGCGTCCCGTCAAGCCGCCCGCTCCGCCGAGAAATCAGCCGAAGCGCCCCGTTGCTCCCGTGCCGCCCCCTGCGCCTGCACCGGCTGAGCCTAAAAAGAAAAAGAAGAAACAGATGAGCCCCATCGCTCTGATGTTTATCAGCTTTGCGATTACTCTTGCAGTCTTTCTCATTCCGTTGGGAATATTCCTGCTTATTCCGAGCGAAACAAAGCTGCCCAATTCCGTTAATTCGGATGACACAGGCGAACTGATTGCAGTTGACAGCTTATCATTTGTCGGCCGCCAGAAAACAGAGTTTGTTCATCAGTTCGGCGATAAGTTTACGATTGAAATAATCGAACAGTCCAGCGACACTGTTAAAGAGGGCGAAATCATCGGCATTTCACCCGTGTCGGGCGAATATGCCAAGGGAACAAAATTCACCCTCACCGTAAGCTCGGGCAAAGAAAGAAATCCCCTGCCCGATAACCTTGAAGGCCTCAAATACCATGAGGTTGAAAAATACCTGACGGACAACGGCTTCGTCTGCAACAGACAGGACTCTGACACAAACGACCTGAGCAAAGACGAGATTGTTTATGACGTTATCGCAAAAGGCGTTGCTGATAAAAACGATCTTTACGAAAAGGGAACCGAAGTTGTTATCAGAGTTTATTCTTACACAGGCGAGCACGAGATTGACGCAAACGGCGAGCGTGTAACGGATGCAAACGGCGATTACGTTTATAAGCCTGAAATCGTTCCTCCCGCCATTGAAGATAACCCCGATGAGGACGTTGCGGTTGACCCTGTTCCGGAGCCGGAAAACAACGTTCCCGATTTCCCTGAGGAAGTAATCGGTCAGTAACAGCAAATTCAGCAAGACGCAGTTTTAAAATGAACTGCGTCTTTTTTATTGACTTTAGTTGCGTTTTGCTTTATAGTCAAGTTATAAGCGTTTAAAAGAGATGAAACGATGAATAATACATACCCCTCTTACTATAAAAAATTTGTCTGCATTGCAGATAAATGCCCTGACACCTGCTGTGCAGGCTGGCAGATAGCAGTTGACCCCGAAAGTGCAGAAAAATACAAACGCGCAGGCGGTGAAATCGGCAAAAAGCTGTGCCGTTCAATGGCCGTTGACGAAGACGGAGATACGGTTTTTGTTTCGCAAAACCGCCGATGTCCGTTTTTGCTTGAGAGCAATCTGTGCGAACTTTATATTGAGCTCGGCAAAGAGAGCCTGTGCAAAACCTGCACGCTTTTTCCGAGGCACGTAACCCATCTGGGCGCACGCAAAGAAACGGGACTTTCAATCTCCTGCCCTGAAGCAGCAAGGCTGATTTTTGAATCCTCTGAGCCGATAAGCTTTGAAACTGAGCAGGACGACACTCTGCCTGAGCCGAACAGCATTGACCCGACACTGTATTTTACCCTTGCAAAGGCGCAAAAAACGGCGATTAATATACTGCAGAACAGAAATTTTTCCGTAACACAAAGGCTGATTGCTTTTGTGCGTTTTTGTGACGGAACCCAGCAAAAAATCAAAGCAAAAGAGTTTGCCGTAACAACTGTTACGGAAGATTTTTATGAGCCTGTAAAATTCAGCCCCGTAAAGGCAAAAAACACCCTGCACAAGTGCATTAAAACGCTCGAACGCCTTGAAAAGCTTGACGTTCAATGGAACACGGAGCTGAATGCGGCAAAGAAAATCACAGCTGAAAAAGCCGCGGATTTCAGCGCATTTTTTGCGCAGAATGAGTGGGAGGCAGAACATCTTGCCGTTTATTTTGCTTACCGCTATTTTATGACCGCCGCATTTGACGGCAAGCTTGCCGAGAAAGCTCAATTCACCGTTTTTTCGGTTGTTGCCTGCCTTATTCTTCAAGCAACTCTGCCCGATTATTCTCAAAAAACATCACGCATTGAAGCTGCTCGCCGCTATTCAAAAGAGGTTGAGCATTCGGCAGAAAATATGGAAGCCGTTACACTGGCAATTAAAAAGAGCCGTTGCTTCGGCTCGGATAATCTTATAAACATTCTGAGCCGCTGACAGGCTCGGAGCAGGAGAAATAATTATGAAATATTGCGAACTTGTCAACACCAAGCAAGGCAGTAAGTCTACGCACCGCTATTCAAACGGCAACACACTGCCGCTTGTTCAGCGTCCTTTCGGTATGGCGGCTTTTGCTCCGCAGACCGAAGAACACAGCATCCGCTGGTATTATCATCCCGACAGCCGCAGCCTTGAAGGCATCCGCCTTACCCACCAGCCTTCGCCTTGGATTGCGGATTACGGCGCATTCGTTTTCATTCCGCAGAATGACAGAATGGGCGGCGAGGGTGAAGAACGCTGGTCAGGCTTCAGACCCGAGGAAGCAGTTCTCACTCCATATTACCTCAAAACACGTTTTCTGCGCTCAAGATGTGATTTTGAGCTGACTCCCACGGAGCGCGGTGCTTCAGCTCTTATCAGCTTTTCCGATGAGGGCAAAAACTTTCTTTCAGTTCTGCCCGTAACAGGCAACTATACTTTCCGCTTTGACACAAAGAAAAATATGCTTTTTGCTTCAACCGATATGCATATGAGCGGTGAAGCGGTCAAATTCAGAACCTACCTTGCCGTTGAATTCCCCGAAGGCTCGGTTGACACCTCAGAAACACTTATAAGCAGCGGCAATAAGTTCAGAAGCGGTTCAAAAACAAAAGGCAAAAAAGCAGGCATTCACATCTGTCTGAAAAACAAAGTGACCGAAATAAAGCTTGCCATTTCATATATCAGCTTTGAGCAGGCTGTTCACAACCTCAAAACAGAGCTTGACGGCAGAGATTTTGCATCGCTTAAAGCTGAAGCGGAGGAAATCTGGGAAGGTTATCTTTCAAGAGTTAAAATTGAAGCGGCGGATGAAAAACAGCTCCGCACCTTCTATTCCTGTATGTACAGAGCTTTCCTCTATCCCCACAAGTGCTATGAATACGATAAATCAGGCAAAGCAATCCATTATTGCCCCCATGACGGCAAAACCTATAATGGCGTAAGATACACAGATAACGGTTTCTGGGATACATACAGAACGGTTTATCCTTTCTTTGCTCTTGTTGCAAAAGATGAACTGCGTGAAATGCTCACCGCCTTTATTTATGAATATAAAGAAAGCGGTTGGCTTCCCAGATGGCTTTCAATCGGCGAGTGCGGCTGTATGCCCAGCACGCTTGTTGATGCGGTTATCGCCGACGGAGCCGTTAAAGGCTTTATCGACGAACCTGCTCTGCGCATCGCTCTTGAGGGAATGCTCAAGCATTCCGTAACAAATCCGCCTGAAAGCCGATTCGGCAGAAACGGTGCGGAAAGCTATTGCAAATACGGCTACGTGCCCTATGATGAGCAAAAAGAATCCGTTAACCTCACTCTTGATGCCGCTTACGGTGACTGGTGCATTGCAGAGATTGCAAAAATACTCGGCGAAGAAAAAATCGAAGCCGAATACCGCAAACGCGCAACATACTATAAAAATATATTCGACCCCGAAACAGGATTTATGCGCCCCAAAGATAAAAACGGCAACTTCCGACCCGACTTTTCACCCATTATGTGGGGCAGAGATTATACTGAAGGCAGCGCGTGGCAGAATTCCTTTGCCGTGCCTCACGATATCGAAGGACTTGCAGAGCTTTACGGCGGCAAGGATAAGTTGATTGCAAAAATTGACGAACTCTTTGCAACCGAGCCTGATTACCTTATCAGAGGCTATGACTGCGAGATTCACGAGATAACGGAGCTTGCAGCCATTGATTTCGGTCAGTGCGCAATTTCAAACCAACCCAGCTTCCACATTCCTTATATTTATTCAGCTCTCGGCTGTGTTGAAAAATCGGCATACTGGGTTGAAAGGCTTTGCAAAGAAGCTTTTTCATATGAAAACGACGGTTTCCCCGGCGATGAAGATAACGGCACAACAGCAATCTGGTATATTTTCGGTGTGCTCGGTTTTTACCCCTTCTGCCCCGGCAAGCCCGAATACGTCAAAGGCAAAAAGCAGGTTATCAAAGCATACATCGGTGAAAAAGAAATTGATGCCGACAAGTTTGACGGCAACATTATAAACTACAAAGACCTTATATAAATAATGAAAGAGGAGAAAATTATGGACAGATATCTTATTATTAACGCAGACGATTTCGGTATGTGCAGAGGTGCTAACCTTGCCGTTATGGATCTTTTCAAAGACCCCGCAAGCGCGCTCACATCATCAACAATTATGGCTCCCTGTGCATGGGCACCCGAAGCCTGCCGCTTTGCCGCTGAAAATCCGCAGTATGCAATCGGTGTGCATCTCACCCTCACAAGCGAATGGGGCAACTATCGCTGGGCACCCGTAAACACAAGCAACACGGATTCACTCCGCGATGAAGAAGGCTTTATGTGGCACGAGAGTGACCAGGTTGAAAAGAACGTTGACCTTGAAGAAGCAAGAGCAGAAATCAAGGCTCAGATTGAACGCTGCAAAAAGCTCGGCTTTGTTGCACCTTCACACCTTGATAACCATATGGGTTCGCTTTACGGCATTGAAACAGGCAGATTCGAGCTGCTTCAGATGACTCTGCAGACTGCCGCCGAATACGGTCTTCCTTTCCGTTTCCCTGCATCATTCTCCGATGAACAGCTTTCAAACACAATGCTTGATATCAACATCGATAAGGATATGATTCACGCTATGCTCGGTCAGCTTGTCGGTTTCATCCATCAGCTCGGTGTTGCAGTGCCCGACCATCTTATTCCCAACGAATGGAACGGTTCCCAGACAGAAAGCTACGAAAATTTCAGAGAATATATCTATAACCTTTATGCAAGTATGCCCGAAGGCATCACAGAAACCTATATGCATCCTTCATATGAAACCGTTGACCTTAAGGGCGTAACAGGTCTTTGGCAGCACAGAGTCTGGGAATATCAGCTTCTCAAGGACCCCAAAACAAAGCAGCACATTGAAGCTCACGGCATCAAACTCATCAACTACCGTGACCTTGCTGAAATGAGAAAGTAATATGACCCTGATTGAAGCTTCTGCTGTAAGAATATCAAGAAGAGCATATATCCCCGAGCCGATCTCCGCCAACAAAAAAGCCGCTCTGCAAAAGGTTATTGATAACCTCTGCGAGCGTTCGGGTCTGAACATAAAACTTATGGAAAACGGTGAAAGCTGTTTCAGCCTTGTCAAAAGTTACGGTATGTTCAGCGGTGTTACAAGCTATTTTGCCCTTGCAGGCAAATCAGATGACCCTCTGCTGCACGAAAAGGTCGGATATTACGGTGAAGAGCTTGTGCTTGAAGCAACCCGTCTGGGTCTGGGCACCTGCTGGGTTGCCGGCAGCTATGACAAATCGGCAACCGTTTTTGACCTTGCTGAGGATGAAATTCTCTCCTGCGTTATTTCTGTAGGTGAAATAAAAACAAAAGAAAACTTTAAAGAAAAAGTTCTTTCGGGCATCATCAAAACAAAAAGAAAAACGCCCGAGCAGATGAGCAGAAATTTTGATGCGGCGCCCGATTGGTTCAAAAAAGGTATGGAATGCGTTGCAAACGCACCGTCAGCACGCAACAAACAGCCGATTATTTTTGAATACACCGCCGATAAAGTCAAAACAGAAAACACAGGCACCTGGACAAGCAACAAGGTTGACCACGGAATTGCTCTCTACCACTTTGAGCTCGGCAGCGGTAAAAAAATAACGGATTTTGCATAACAAAGCCAATGGCTTGCAGAGGAATCAACCTTTGCAAGCCATTTTGTTTTTTGCGAGAAGTTCTCTGTTATTTAAACGCCACGTATCTGTACGGGGTGCTCAGGTTATTCAGTCTCGGGCAGCTGCCTTTGGCAACAACCGAATTGTTTGTAACCGTAAAGCCTGTGTCGTTCAGCTCCACGCCGTGCGTGCCGCCGTTTTCAAAAGCGATACCTGCATACATATAGCTCACGCTTGCAGCGGCATCATACTGCATAAACGGGTAATTGCCTGCAATAATTATAACCAGTTTAGGTCTGAATCCAAGTTCAATGTTCATTGAGTTGAAACCCTTACCCATATACTGCCCTGTGATAAACGGCTCCTGCAGATAATCAACCTGATTCTGTGAAAGGTGAATATCCGTGTTGTTTATGTGCGAAGCGCAAAACAGCTCTTTACCCAGAAAAGACGGCAAATCAACCGACGAGCTGTCTGCCGGGCACAGCGACGCTATGACCGTTGCCCACGCTGTGAGTACGAAAGCATCCGTATCCCTGTCTGAAATAATTTTGTCACAGCCCGATGCATCGATATTCAAAGCGGAATCAAAGGTCAGGCAGTCGATGATATCCGTAAACGCATCGTGGCAAGCTTCACCGCCTGAAGAAAACGGAGCGTGAATCGAAAAACGCAGTCTGATATTCACCTGTCTGCAATTTTCGTTTTCCACAAGAACACCCTCGTCGTTTTCCACAAAAGAATCAACAATGTTCATTCCGTCAATGCCGACGGCAACCGTTGTGTTGCGCAGCGGCACTTCTTTTTTGATTGCAGGGTATTCCGTGATGAATTTTATGTTTTTGAGTTCTTCTCTTTCTTTAAGCCATGCCACAATGTTGGCAGGCATTGAGCTGATTGCGCTCATTGGTTGTCACCTCTTAATCATTTTCAACAATAACTCTGATAATTGCCCAGATATAAAACACCTTGTCGCCTTTATATACTTTCTCAGCTCTGTCAACTCTGTAACGCTCACCCATACATATAACGTATTCACCGTTTTGTGCAAGAGTCAGGTCAGGCTCAGGCGGACCTATATAAAGGTAATGTCCCTGTGAGTTAAAGCCGATTTCCGTGTTAACACCATAAAGATACATTTTGTTTTTATATCTGAGCGGACTTATGAAAGCGTTCATTTCGGCAAGCTTTTCGCCGTCTCTCGCCACAAACGAGGCCGGTCTGCCGTAAGCTTTCAGCATAGGTTCAAGTTTCACACGCTCACCTGCCTGAAAACGAACTCATCGTCACGCAACAGAGGCAGCGCATCAAGCATAGCGCGGCTTCTTTCTTTTTCAGCGTTTTCAAGCAACGCCTGGGGAGAAATGCTGACGGTAACGTCGCCTGCCTTGAAAGACGTAACAGCGTTTTCACTGTTTGCTCTTCTCATGCACAGCCTGTGGTTTGCAATTGCGGCAGCAGCATTGACGAGCCTTATGTCGGAGCAATCGGCATCACGTCTGACCCGCGCCGAAAGTTCTCTTGCCACTGCATCGCAAAGCGGCGCAAGCTCTGCATCCGTTTCGGCAGGCGCATAATACTCCCTCAAAACAGAGAGCACGCGCCAGCAATCAATCAGATAAGGCAGCTTAATCATCAGACTGAAAGCACCTTTGATGCACCGTCAAAAATCTTGGCAAAACCTGCCGTGCAGCTGATAACGGCTCTTTCAAGCTGGCGGTCAATAAGCTTATCGTATTCGGTCATAATGTCACCTGTTCTTACCATTTCAAGCGCAGCGCTCTTATCAATACCGATAAGCGTACCTGTGTTAACGGCATTTGATTTAAGAAGCTTTGCGCCGAGAGGCGTAATTTCTTTGCCTGTGCCGTGGAAATTAAGACCTGCGGCAGCATCTCTGAATTCTTCCATTTTAAGAAGCTTTGCCATAACCGCAGGCTCTGCGATTATGGTGTTAAGCTCATAGGGGTCAAAGCTGTTCCAGAAATCAACAAGGTCTGCATATGCAAGCGTGCCGTTTGAAGCGCACTTCACAACCTCGGCAGGGTTGCCGTTGCCGTCACCGTTTTCAATAACCTCAATCGCATCCTTGAGAAGTGTTCTTGCAATGTATGCGCCAATCTGACGGAGTGTTACGGTAAAAAGGTCAAGACGCTGATATCTGATAGCCTCATATGAAGCCACAAGTGAGCGGCCTCTCTTGCGGAGCTTAACAAGGTTTTCTTTTGTTCTGATGTTTGTTTCAGGGATGAAAGCACCCTCACTGACAATCTTAAGCTCCTTCTCCTCGTCTGTAGGCATTGAGGTGATTGAGCGGTAATCAAGGCCGTTGAAAACAGTTGTTGATGCCACAATACCGGGCAGAATGTCAGCCTGCTCCATGCCCTGCTTGACTGCTCTTGAAACGTATTCAGGGAAAAGCACGGCACTGTCCGAAGTCTTGAAGAACTTGTCAACCACGTCGCTGCCTGCACCGCTCACCTTGATACCGAAACGCTTGAGCTGGCGCTGATATGCGTCAAGTCCTTCAAAAGACGTACCCTTGTAATTATCGTCAGGGTCAAGGCTCTCAAGAGCCTTTGTGAAATTGCCTGTGGCATAAAGACCCTTTTCGAGTCTGATATTATCAAAATTTGACATAAAAAATCTCTCCTTCCTTACATAAGAAACGTTACGGTGCCTGCATTGGCGG
>JAZNDY010000398.1:0-3501 GCA_045588295.1 Acutalibacteraceae bacterium | reverse complement strand
AAGGCCTTCGGCGAGGTTTCGATGCTTGCAAGAGCAGATGCTCCCGACGGCGAATTTGCCTTCGTGACAAAAATGCTCAGCGAAAAGGAGCTTTCCGAAAAGCTCCCCGAAATCAGCCTTGCAACCGCTGAATCGGTTATCAGAATTACAGATTATTAATCCTTAATGGAGGTTTCTTATGGCACTCATTGTTCAGAAGTTCGGCGGCAGCTCCGTTGCCAATGCCGACAGAGTTATGAACGTTGCCCGCATCGTAACTGATACTTATAAAGACGGCAACGACGTTGTTGTTGTTGTTTCCGCTCAGGGCGACACAACAGACGATCTTATTGAAAAAGCAAAAGAGATTAACCCCTCTGCTTCAAAAAGAGAGATGGATATGCTCCTTGCTTCAGGCGAACAGATTTCAATCGCTCTGCTTGCAATGGCTATCGAAAAGCTCGGTTACCCCGTTTGCTCTCTTCTCGGCTGGCAGGCAGGTTTCTCAACCAACTCCGTTTACGGCAGTGCACGAATCAAGAAGGTCAGCGCAGAACGCATCAAGCTTGAAATCGGCAAAAAGAACATCGTTATTGTTGCAGGCTTCCAGGGCCTTAACAAATATGACGATATCACAACCCTCGGCAGAGGCGGTTCAGACACAAGCGCCGTTGCAATTGCAGCGTCAATGCACGCAGACCGCTGCCAGATTTTCACCGACGTTGAAGGTGTTTACACCGCAGACCCCAGAAAAATCAAGAGTGCACAGAAGCTCAACGAAATCACATATGACGAAATGCTTGAGCTTGCAACCCTCGGCGCACAGGTTCTTAACAACCGCTCAGTTGAAATGGCTAAAAAATACAATGTAACGCTTGAGGTGCTTTCAAGCCTTGTTCGCGCACCCGGCACAATCGTTAAGGAGGTCACCACCATGGAAAAAATGCTCGTCAGAGGCGTAACAAAAGATACCGACGTTGCAAGAATCTCAATCATCGGCGTTCCCAACGTTCCCGGTATTGCTTATAAAATCTTCGGCAAGCTTGCCGCAAAGAACATCAACGTTGATATCATCCTTCAGTCAGTAGGCAGAGGCGACACAAAGGATATCACATTCACAGTTGCAAAGTCACACGGTGACGAAGCTGTTGAAATCCTCAAGAACCTTGACCTTGTTGCAGGCCTTGAAATTGTTTGCGACACAAACGTTGCAAAGGTTTCAGTTGTTGGCGCAGGTATGGAAACTCACCCCGCAGTTGCTTCCACAATGTTTGAGGCTCTTTTTGAGGCTGACATCAACATTCAGATGATTGCAACAAGCGAAATTAAAATTTCCGTTCTTATTGATGCAAACGATGCGGATAAGGCTGTTGAATACGTTCACAACGCATTCATTCCCGTTATCAGCTGAACAACCGCACAATATAACAAAAAGGAGCTGTAAAAACAGCTCCTTTATTTTTTACCATAAAACAGGCTCGCAAAGAATTTTTCTTTGCAAGCCTGTTTGTTTGTTAATGTTTAATTTTATTTAAAAACCTGATTTATTGAACGCCTGTCTGAGTTTTGACGTCATAAAGTGCGTCAAGTTTTTCAAAATCAGCTTTGTAGGTTGAGCCGGCAAAACCTGATGCAACAGAAAGATACAGTGCTTCATCGTCACTCTCTATAACAGCGTCACCGTATTTATGGATAGCCGCCTTGTAAGCATCTTCATTATGATAGAGGTAATGCTCCTGACCCTTTCTGTAATTGCCTAAATCATCATACTCAATGATGATATATTTAACGTAATCGTTTTCGCCGACATAGCCGACGATTCTCCGGTTTTCAATTGAAACGCCAAAGTTTTCTGCAATAACTTTATTCTGTTTTTCTGCAGTGGGGTTTTGCGAAACAACGTCAGGGTCATAAACTCCGCTGACCGTGTTTTTATCTTTTGGGCCGCAAGCTGCAAGTGACAGCATAAGCACAAGCGCGGCAACCATAGCAAAAATTCTTTTCATATCCGACACTCCAATCCGGCAATTGCTTTTGTTATCTTATTCAATTATATAATATCTTTTACAAAAGTCAACCGAAATTATTTCAAGAAAAAAACACGGGAGAAAAAACGCCATCCAACGAACTCTATCTGCAGACAAAAAAGACGCACCCAAAAGGTGCGTCTTATATTATATATAACTCTTTTTACTGAGCCTTGGCAGGGTCGTTTCTGTCGATTTCATACTTAAGGAAGCTTTCATAGCAGAAGTTAACGGGAGTTTTGCCAACGCCTTCCATTGTGCCAACGCCTTCAACTGTTGCGCTGATGTTTGCGCGCTTGATGTATTCGATAGAAACAATATGGTCGTCTTCACGGGTGAGAGTGATAACAAGCTGGCAGTTATCATATGTAACGCCGATGTTTTCGGGCTCAACAACCTTCATAAAATCGTCTGCAGTTGCAAGCTCTGCAAGAACAGCCTTCTTGATGTCATCCTGAGGAATTCCCTGGTTATAAATGTTCTGAACCATTTCAGGAGGAAGAGCATCCTTGAGGGTGATTGTGATTGTTCTGAGAGGACCTTCGTCAACGCAGACTGCCTTCTCAACGTTTTCGCGTGTAAGTGAGCCGAGATGCTCAAAAGGAATAACGTAGTTCAGGTTGTTTGCATAGGGTCTGTCACCCTTATAAACAACAATCTGACCTGTTTTATCCATACCAACATAGGTCTTAACTTCAGTTTCTCCTGTAGGACCTGTGATGAGCATATTCTTTGAAAGTGTGTTGACAGCAGCATTGAAAGTATCGTTTTCGCTGTAAGGGATATCTTCATCTTTTTCGTTCTTTGCTTTTGTGATGCCCTTTGAAAGACCGATGTTAACAGCGCCCATTGCTGTTTTAAGCTCGGGAAGCTGATCCTGAATGTATGCAAAGATGCTGTCTGTGTTGATTGCTTCTTCTTCGGGTGTGTAAGGAGCATAGGTCAGCACTGCACCTGCAGCATCAGTGTATGAGCGGTTTTCGATTGAAAGAGGAGTCTTAACAGCATAGGTTGTTTCAGGCTCTTCTTCTGTCTGGCAGCCTGCAAGGCTGAAAAGCATTGAAAACGCAAGAATTGCGCTTATGATTGCAAGAAATTTCTTGTTCATTGTGATGTTTCTCCTTTCGCATACAGCATATGCTATTGCTATTCTATGATTATAGCATATAACTTTGCAATTAAACAGAAAAATTTTCAAAAACAAAAATTTTTGTTAAAAGGTTTGAAAAAGCGTCTGAATATTTGTTGATTTTGCCCAATCAATTACACATTAAGACCCTTTTCGTCATAAAGAAACATTGTTTCAAGGCAGATATCAACGCCTGCCTCAATGGTTTTAAGGTCAAGGTTTTCGTGTGTGTCAAGTCTTGTGTGATAATAACGGGCGGGAGCGGGGTCCATAGCGGCAAAAGCAGCCGCTTTTATGCCGCACTTGCTCTTTGTTACCGCAGCAGCATCTGTTGCGCCGAGTGAAACGGGCTTGAAGGGCAGGTCA
>JAZNDY010000397.1:0-1577 GCA_045588295.1 Acutalibacteraceae bacterium | reverse complement strand
AATAAGCTCAACCAGCTTTTTAATCAGCAGGTATTTATTACGCAAAACGCCGAACATACCGTCCCAGAACTTGATTTGCGCTTTCTTTTCAACAGGCGGCTGAGGAATTCTTTCTTTGACTCTGCCTGCAAAAATCATTGTCAGGGCAGCAAAGAAGATGAAAGTGCCGGGAATAACAAATCTGAAAAGGTTGATATCAGCCCATTCATCCTTAAGGAAGCCGATTGCAACCGAAATTGCAAGACCTGAAAGGGTGTTGAAGAAATGGGAAAGCTTAACGGGATAGCTGCGCACAAGGATTCTTTCCTGCATATTGGGGCTGATGGTTTTTGTGCAGGTTTCGAGGTTGTTGGCAAAGCCGAAAACGTTATAGGTTGCAAACAGCAGGTTGCCGACCCATACTCTTGTTGTAACGTCGGCAATATTATAAACGGGAAGCCAACCGATGAGGATAACCATAATGCACTTGGGCACAACGTCGCAATAGAGCGAATACTTATATCTGCCGAATTTGGGCAAAAGCTTTTTGCGCCAGAATATGTTACGCGCGCCAACCCAGCCCGTATAAAGGAAATGGGTGCCGAAAACCTTAAAACAGGACGTGGCGTTCATACCCTCAAAGCTGTTGAGGATTCTGATAAACGTGCCTGTCTGGTCAAACAGGGTTGAATAATCAAACAGAATGGTTGAGATGCCGAATATCATCATCAGCGCATAAACAAAGTAGAATTTGCGCTCTGTCTTTTTGGGCAAGAAGCCGAGGTTATCGCACACGAGCCACCACATAAGCGCAGAGATATAGTTAAGCGGCATATTGATGATGTTGATAACCGAGAAGGTAAGATAAGGCAGCTTGTAATGGTACATAATGAGATAACAGGACGAGAAAAATCCTATGTACTCAAGCACCTTTGAGCCTGCGTAGTTACTGCCAACCGACAAAACAACGTCTTTATACTCTTTGTAGGGCACGTATTTGCCCTCAGCGGGAGTACTCCAATGAGTTCTTATTTCGGTAAACAGGGTTTTGGTTTTTGCGGATAATTTTCCCATTTTTTTGCAACGCCTCCTTTGTCAATAAATAAACACTATTTACACTATTTTATCATATATTAACAAAATTAACAACCGTCAGAACGACATTTTTGCTGATTTTTTTATAAAAAAAGGCGCAGGCAAGCCCACGCCGAAAAGTTGCGTTATTTTGATTCAACAATTTCGTCAAAATTAATTCTTTTGTCTTTAAAATAAAACTCCCTGTCACGCTCATTGATTGCACGCATAACACGGCACGGGTTACCAACGGCAACAACGTTTGCGGGAATATCCTTTGTAACCACACTGCCTGCGCCGATAACGGTGTTATCCCCTATTGTTACGCCCGGCATAATCAGCGCACCTGCGCCAATCCAGCAATTTCTGCCGATATGCACGGGCATATTATATTGATAAGCCTTTTCACGCAATTCAGGCAGGATGGGGTGACCTGCGGTTGCGATAACAACGTTGGGCGCAAGCATAGTGCAGTCGCCCACGTAAATGTGGGAATCGTCAACAAGAGTGAGGTTGAAATTGGC
>JAZNDY010000396.1:0-2021 GCA_045588295.1 Acutalibacteraceae bacterium | reverse complement strand
AAATAAACAGCCGCTCGTGAGCGGCTGCCAGTGATTGTAATGCGCTGCTAAACCTTCAACGCCCCTTCCAGGGGCTAAGCCTGTATCAACCCCTTTTAGGGGTTAGTCAAACCACCGGTTCAACCGGTGGTTTGTGATTTTTTATTTAGCTTTTTTGCTCTTTTTCTTTATCAGAAGGAAAACGTAATGCATAACCATGCCGGCAATAATTGCAACCACCAGGTTGAATGCGACTGTAAGCACAAAAGTTGCAACCAACACAAGAACATCACACTTGGAATCGGTTTTGCATATCTTCACAAAATGTCTCCACTCGCTCATATTATAAGCAACCATAAAGAGTATTGCCGCAATAACAGGCATGGGAATCCACGCCGCATAAGGCATAAGCACAACAAGAATAAGCAGAAGCACAACGGCGTGCACTATGCCTGCAATCGGTGTTCTGCCTCCGTTTTTAACGTTTGCCGCCGTTCTTGCAATGGCACCCGTTGCGGGAATACCGCCAAAAAGACCCGAGCATATGTTACCGAGACCCTGTGCGATAAGCTCTGTGTTTGAGTTATGCTTATCTTCAATCATTCCATCTGAAACAACACAGGAAAGCAAAGATTCAATGGCTGCAAGAATTGCAATCGTAAACGCGCTCGGCACAAGCTGACCGATGCTTGCAAAGCTGATCTGCGGCAAACTGAATTTGGGCAATTCTTCTGAAATTTTGTAAAGATCGCCAACGGTGTTAACGTTCATATCAAGAGCCTTGACCATTATAACACCAACAACAACCGTAATGAGAGAACCGGGGATTTTTTTGCTGATTTTGGGCCAGATAATCAGAATTATCAACGCAATCGCACCCACAACCAACGCCTGCCAATTAAAAGTACCGATTGACTTGGCAATTGCGTGAATTTTTTCTGCGCTTTCAACCGCAGGCATATCCGCAGGGAAAGTCAGACCCAAAAAGTCCTTTATCTGACCGATAATAATCGTAACGGCAATGCCGGCAGTGAATCCCGTTGTGATTGTGTGGGGAATATATTTTATCAGCGAACCCAATTTAAGCAAACCCATCACAATAAGCATCAGACCCGCCATAATGGTTGCAACAACCAGTCCGCCTGTTCCGGACTGGGCAACAATTCCCGCAACTATTGTTGCAAACGCCGCCGTCGGGCCCGAAATATTAACGTTACTGCCACCAAAAAAAGAAATAACAAAACCTGCAACAATGGCGGTGTAAAGACCTTTTTCAGGCGAAACACCCGATGCAATTGCAAGCGCAATTGAAAGCGGAAGAGCGATAATGGCAACAATAACACCTGCAACAATATCGTTAACAAGCTGCTTTTTGCTGAATCGCTTTTTGATTAAAAAAAGTTTTGGCTCAAAAATTTTCATTTTAACAGTCCTCGCCGTCCGTTATTTTTCCGTGGATTATTATACACTATAAGCAACCGATTTCAATAAGAAAATCAAGGCTTTTGAGGCGTTTTTTCAATTTTGTATCATTGACCAATCTCTCACTTCAGATTGATTTCCTTGTTGTGTTGTTGCACAAAACCAACAAGGTGTTTTTGTGCAGTATAACAAAGTCTTTCCTTGATTTTCCTGTTGACTTTTCGGTTCAACGGTAGTATTATAACATCTGTGGCGAACATTTGTTCTTGACGGGAGGTTTTGCCGGTGGACAGAGTCATTCTGCATTCTGACCTGAATGCGTGCTATGCTTCAATTGAATGTATGCTTAACCCGGAGCTTCGCGGCAAACCCGTTGCCGTGGGCGGCTCTGAAGAAGCGCGCCACGGAATCATCCTTGCAAAATCTCAGGAAGCAAAGGTTTGCGGCGTTAAAACCGGCGAAACTCTCTGGCAAGCTAAGCTCAAATGCCCTGAGCTGATAATAGTTGAGCCGCACTTTGACCAATATATGCGTTTTTCGCGCTATGCGCACGAAATTTATCTGCGTTACACTGACCTTGTTGAGCCTTTCGGCCTTGACGAATGCTGGCTTGACGTTAC
>JAZNDY010000395.1:0-10158 GCA_045588295.1 Acutalibacteraceae bacterium | reverse complement strand
CCTCTGACAAAGCCGTCAATTGCGGTGTAAACCGTTGCAACGTCAGGCAAATCCTCAATATGTTTTGCTTTTTTGAGCTGGTCAAGGGTAAACGGATTGGCGTTAAAGCTGAAAAATTCACCGTTTGCCTTAAAGATGATTTTTGCGTTTTCAGCTGTGAGTGCGCTTTCTCTGACGTCACCTCTGTTGCCTGAATCCTGCGGCTTTATGTATTTATGCGCCATTTCACAAACGGGACATTCATATCTGCCGATGGGTGAATGCTCCTTGAAATCGCTGTAATTTTCAAGCGGACCTCTGCCGTACCAGCTTGCTGATTTAAAAGTCGGGTCAAATTCGCAGTGAACACCGAAACGGGGGAGCTGACCTGTTAACGGGAACACCTTTTTCAGCTTGGCATCAAGCTTGATTTTGCCGTTTTCGTCAATGCGGTAATCCACTGTTGCCTTGGCAAGAATAAGCACTTTTTTGCCGATGAAACTGAATTTTGTTCTGATGAATTCGCCGTTTTTATCTTTTGCAACCTTGCAATCGGTCAAAACGGTTTTTGCGTTTTCCAGCCCGAAAATGTTCCAATAAATAACGGTGAACATATCGTTATCAAGCCTGCCTCTGTAAATGTGAGGCACAAAACCCGTGAAGCCGTCAAAAGGTTTTTGGTTGAGGTATTCAACTCCGTTTTTCTTAAAGCTGATAAGTCCGCGTGATTTATCAAACACCGCTTCGCCGCCTTTGAACGAGGCGGTTATGATGTTTCCGTTTTCAATTTCAGCATATCTGCCGATTGAGGAAATGCAGTTCTTTTCGTTAATAATTATCTGTTCTGTTGCAATTTCTCGGTTATCTGTTTTGCTTGTATAAATGAAGTTTACAAAGATATCAGCATCTTTTTTTGCAAGGTAATCGCATTTAATCTGAATGAGAGCTTTGCTTTGCGGCTCAATGATTGCGCCAACCTTGCCGCTGAAAACGTATTCACCGTTTTCAAGAATCTGATAGCTGATTGAGATATCAGCCGTGTCTTTGAAATAACGGAAGTTTTTAAGCTCAAACTTGCCGCCGCCGAGGTAGTTGGCTCTGATTGGTCTGTAGCAGGTTTTCATTTCAAACGCGCCGCTTGAAGGCTGCCTGTCGGGATAAAACAGACCGTCAACGCAGAAGTTGCCGTCGTGAATCGGCTCGTTATGGTCGCCGCCGTAAGTCCATTTGTATTTTGCGTTTTCATCATAAACGCTGTGGTCAGCCCATTCCCACACGCAGCCGCCGAGGAATTGCTCGCTTGCAAGGAAGAGCTGCATATATTCTTCAATTTTGCCCGGTCCGTTGCCCATTGCGTGAACGTATTCGCACTGATAAAACGGTTTGACTTTATATTTTTTGCCTGCCTTGCCGTCAAGAATCTTCTGCATAAGCTCAGGCGAAGCATACATTCTGGAAACAACGTCATATGCCCAGCGCTTTGAGCGGTTAACGCCCTCATAATGCACGGGCACTTCGGGGTTATGCTCTTTGAGGTAATCACAGCAGACGTCCTGGCATTTATAGCCGCCGGATTCGTTGCCGAGGCTCCACATTGTTACGCACGGATGGTTTTTATCACGCTGATACATTCTTGCAACCCTGTCAAGATAACGGTTTGCCCACTTGAGGTTGTTTGAAAGTTTGCCGGGTCTGTATGCCTTGGGGTCAGAATAGAAGCCGTGTGTTTCAATATCCGCTTCATCAACAACGTAAAGACCGTAAAAATCACACATTGTAAGAAAAGCAGGGTCGGGCGGATAGTGAGAGGTGCGCACGCAGTTGCAGTTATATTCCTTCATCAGCTTCACGTCAAGCTCCAGGTCATCAAGGCTCATTGCGTAGCCCTTGGTCATATGCGTATCGTGGTGGTTAACGCCGAGAAGCTTGATTGCCTTTGAATTGAAGCGGAAAACCTCGCCGTCAATTCTTATATCTCTGAAGCCGATATATTGGCGGATAACCTCTTCTTCTTTACCGCCGCACTCAACGGTGATAACCGCTTCATAGAGCCCGGGTGTTTCGGCTGACCATTCAACGCAGTCAATCGCTTTGATAACAGCATCACCGTTAACAACTGTTTTCTCAAACAGATTCTCACATTCAATGCTGACTGTTGAATCGGCAGAAAAACAGCCGTCGATTCTGATTTTTAAATCATAAGTGCCGTCAGCGTTTTTTGCAGGTCTCAGCAGAATGTCGTCAACGTGATTTTTGCTCTGATTAATAATAAAAACGTCTCTGAAAATACCGTTTTCACGGAACATATCCTGGCATTCAAGGTAAGTGCCGTTGCTCCATTTGAAGTTAACGGCAATAATCTCATTTTTGCCCTTTTTGATAAAGTCTGTAACGTCAAATTCCGCCGTGTTGTGTGAGCCCTCGCTGTAGCCTGTGTATTTGCCGTTGATATAAAGCGCAAGCGCACCCGCAACGCCGAGGAAGGTGATTATTCTGCGGCTTGCGTCGGCTGAAACGTCAACGGTTTTTCTGTAAATTCCCACGGCAACGTCTTCGGGGATATGCGGCGGCTTTTTGGGGAAGGGATAACGGGTGTTGATATAAGCAATTTGGTCATAACCCGTTCTTTGCCAAGTTGACGGCACTGAAGCTTTGTCAAAGTCAGTTTTTGCGCTGTCAAACGGCTCGGGAATCTCGCTGAGTTTGGCATAATATTTAAAATCCCAATCGCCGCTGAGCATCTGAACTCTGTCAGACAGGTAACGCTCGTTTTTATAGTTACTGTTTTCAAGCGATGCTTTGCAGGAAAAGGGGATGAACCAGCTTCGCGCGGCAAGCTTGTTTTCTTCAAAAATATTAAAATCCGTGTGAAGTTTGCGGTTGATGGAGTATTTCATAATTCAGCTCCTTTAAAAGCACAAAATCATTCATCTTAATTATATTAATTAGTTAATATTATGTCAACACGATTATTGACAAATTAACTTTAATGTGTTAAATTGTTAAAAGGTAATAAGGAGGTGCTTTTGTGAATCTTATTTACAGAATTTTCAGTTTTGTGTTGGCTGTTTTTTATCCGATAATCGGTTTCAGAATCAGCTTTATGCCGTCAGAATGCGATTATAATTTTAACATCCCGAAAGCTGAGCTTTCAGAGGCTGAAATCAACGTTAACGGGCAAAAAGTCAGTTACACCCTCAGCGGCGGTGCTTTTGAAAACGGCGCGCTTAAGCTTAACGGTGAAGCTGTTATTACTTTTTCACAGCAGGATTGCTATTGGTTTAATTATTACGGCATCGCATATTCTGCCGATGAATATTTAAAGGGCGAAATTGTTTACGGCAAAAACAAAGAAGTTTTGTGTGAGGAATTTTTTGTTGAGCCTGCAATCGGCGGCGAATTTTATTCATTTATTGACGGTATGCTTGATAACGTTAAGGCGAACAAGCTTTATTCCGTTAAATTCACACCTCTTTCGGCTGAAAGTGCAACGCTCAAAATCAGCGGAATTGCAACCTTTAACCGTGAGATTCCCAACCGCGAGGTTTATATTCAGAATGACCACGTTAAAATCGGCATTGATTTGCTTTGGGGCGGTGCACTGAGCTGCTATGAAGACCTTGATTCAAACGTTGAAGCCGTTAAAGTTGACGGCAAAATCAAGGTTGATTCAAACGCTTCAGAGCGTTACGGCAAGCGAGCTGTCAGCAAAAACGTTAACCTCATAAACCGTAATGATACGGGCAGACTTGTTCAGCAGTCATATTACGGCACACCCGGCATTGAAACTGACGGATATGAGCCGGGCGTGTTTATGGGCAACGTGTGGAATTATAACCCTGTTCAGGGTGGCAATCAGTTTAACGAAAGCAGTAAGATAGTTGACCTGCGTGTGAGTGAAAACGAACTTTACGTTAAATGCAGACCGCTTGACTGGGCGCTCCCCAAAGAAAATATCACTCCCTCATATATGGAATCAACTTATACCATTGAGGGCAAAAACGTTCACGCAGAGTGCCGGTTTGTTGATTATTCAGGCTATACACCTTATTATACCTCACAAGAAATACCTGCTTTTTATTGCGTTGAGCCGCTTAACAGGTTTGTTTATTACGGCGGTAACGAGCCGTGGACAGGCGGCGAGCTGTCTGTTGAGCCTGACCTTATCTTCTGGCCTGATGCGGGTTACCCCAAGTTTAACGGCACAGAAAACTGGTCGGCTTTCATAGGTGAGTTTGATGACAGCTTCGGCATAGGTGTTTACGTTGCTGATGAAACGGAGTTCCTCGCAGGTGTTTACAGCCGCGGCAACACAGAAGAAAAAGACCCGTCAAAAGCCGATCCGACTTCATATATAGCAATAATCAAATTCAGAACTTTTCAAAGCTTTGAACCTTATTCATATGATTTTTATCTGACGTCAGGTAACGCAGAAGAAATCAGAAACAATTTTTCCGTTATCAGATAAGGAGATATTATGGCAGAATTAAACAGTTCAATCTGCATCACGTCAGTTCTTGCAACGGCTCTTGAACTTGCAGGCATTGAAAAAAGAGAGGGTATTGACAACGCAAACCCTGTTGTAACAGCTCTTGCAGAGAAAAAACTCGGCGGCAAAAAGACTGACAGAACGGTTATCTATAACCCCGATGCCGTTGCGCTCTGGGTTTATCAGAAATATACCGAAAAATTCACAGCCGCGCATATGTGCTCTGATTTTTCTCTTCCGCTTCTTTCTGTTATGCCCAGCGTAACTCCCGTTTGCTTTGCTTCAATGTATACGGGCGTTTTGCCCGATATTCACGGCATAAAGAGATATGAAAAACCCGTTCTCAAAACCGGAACAATCTTTGACGATTTTATTTCCGCAGGCAAAAAATGCGCCATTGTTTCAACAAGCGGTGACAGCATTTCAATGATTTTTCTTGAAAGAGAAATGGATTATTATATTTATGACACCGTTGAAGAGGTTAACGCAAAGGCGCTTGAAATTATCGAAGAAGATAAATACGACCTTGTTGTGATTTATAACGGCAATTATGACGGCACCATGCACCGCCACGGCCCTGAAGCGGCTGAATCGCTTGCAGCTCTTGACGGCAACGTTGCGTTTTATAAAGAGCTTTCCGATAAGATTGACGGCAGTTGGAAAAACCATAACGTTTTCTTTGCTTTTTGCCCTGACCACGGTTGCCACGAGATTGACGAGGGCTGCGGCTCACACGGGCTTGATATGGAAGAGGATATGAACGTTATCCATTTTTATGCCGTTAAAAGTTTATAAAAATAACGGGAGGGTGATTACCCTCCCGTTTTATTATTCAATATAATATCTGTTTTTGCCCTTGCTTTTTTTGCCGTATTCGATTGCTTCTTTGGGGCATTTGCAGATGCACGCCATGCAGTGTGTGCAGTTTTTGCCCCAGACAGGCTTGCCGTCAGCCATAGTGACGTTGCCCAAAGGGCAAAGCTTTTCGCATTTGCCGCAGGATATACAAGCATCGGTTGCATAAAACTTTTTGGCGCTCACACAGAATGAATAAAAAGCTTTGTTGACTATGCCGCTTTTGAGCTTGCCTGTCAGGTTAACCGCAACAGCATCAAGCTTTTCGGTTTTTTTGATTTTCTCTGCGGCGGCTTTGATGTTATCCGTTTGCTTTGCAATGATTCTTGACGCCTGCTCTTTGTTCGGCGCGGTAAACATTGCAATATAGTTTTCGGGCATTCTGAAAACGGCGCAACCCATATATTCTTTGCCGATTGAAACGCAAAGCTTTTTGAGATATTTTTCAGCGTTGCCGATATCGTCACCGCAGGTCATAAGAAAATAAATTTTGCCGTTTCCCTCAAGCGGTGTTTTTTCAAGATATTTGCGCAGAATATGTGGAATCTGCCATGAATAAGTGGGGGCGGAAACAATAAAAGGTCTGTCTGACTTTACGGATGAATAATCTTTGTTTCTGATTCTTTCAAACAAATCAAGCGTTTCGTCGCCGATTGATTCCGCAACCTTTTTGGCAACGTAGGCGCTGTTGCCCGTGCCGCTGAAATAAATAACCATAAAAGCCTCCTGAAAAAATTCTCTGATGTTATAATAACATCTTTTTATAACTCAATCAATATTTATTTAAATCGTTGACACATAAATTAATTATTGTTATACTTTTTACATACTTTCAAACGGAGGCTTATTATGTACGAAAATAATTGGGAATCACTTAACAAACGCCCTGTGCCCGAGTGGTTTGGCGATGCTAAATTCGGCATTTTTATTCACTGGGGTCTTTACAGCGTGCCTGCATATGCGCCCAAGGGCAAATATGCGGAATGGTACGGCTACCATTGCGACGAGATTGTTGAAAGAAGCCCTAACGACAGAGAATATTTTGACTATCATCAGGCAACATACGGCCCTGATTTTAAATATAACGATTTTGTTAAAGACTTTAAAGCAGAGCTTTTTGACGCTGAAAAATGGGCAGACCTTTTTCAGAAAAGCGGTGCTAAATATATAAACTTTGTTTCAAAACATCACGACGGCTACTGCCTTTATAAGTCCGAATATGCATGGAATTGGAACAGCGTTGACGTCGGACCTCACCGTGACTTCTTGATGGAGCTCAAGGAAGCTCTTGCAAAAACCGACGTTCGCTTTGGCGTTTATCACTCGGTTTATGAGTGGTATAACCCCGTTTATCTTCGCAACCCCGAAGAATATGCCGTAACACATCTTATCCCGATGCTTAAAGAGCTTGTTGAAAAATATCAGCCTGCAACCCTTTTCACAGACGGTGAATGGGAGCACACCTCTGACGTCTGGCATTCAACAGAATTCCTGCAGTGGCTCTATAACGAATCAAGCGTTAAGGATTTCATTGTGCCCAATGACCGTTGGGGCAAAGAAACAAGAGGCAACGTTGGCGGCAACTTCACAAGCGAATACGGATTCATCGAAGAAGGCAAAAAGATTGAAGACGTTGAGCTTGACAGACCCTTTGAGGAATGCAGAGGCATCGGTATGTCTTTTGGCTACAATAAGAATGAAGACGTTGCAGATTACCTGAGCGCAAAAGAGCTGCTTGAAATGCTTTGCGACCTTGTTTCAAAGGGCGGCAACTTTCTGCTCAACATCGGCCCTGCGGCTGACGGCACAATCCCCGTTATTATGGAAGAAAGACTTCTGCAGATGGGTGACTGGCTCAGAGTCAACGGCGATGCAATCTACGGCACAAGGCTTTATTCCAAGAAAACACAGGACGGTGTTTATTACACCAAAAAGGGTGAAGACGTTTATGCAATAATCAACCGCTATCCCTTCGGCTCACAGGTGCTTGAGCTTGTTGATTATGATTCAGCTCTCAAAGCAAGCCTTCTTGGCAGTGATGCAGAGCTTGAAATCGGAGATAACGGCGGCAAGGCAGAGGTTGTTTTCCCCGCAATCAACCCCGAAACAATCGACAGCAACTATCTTTACACAATCAAGCTTTCAAAATAATTTTAAAATCAACAGGGCAGGGGCTTGCTCCTGCCTTGTTTTTATTGGTTTGTGTTTAAACACCTTGCAATCCTCGGGCTTACCGCCGGCTCCTTTAAAAAGGAGCCCAATCAGCAAGCCGGATTATCACGCAAATCTTGCTGTCACATTAGCCTCCCTTTGAAGGGAGGTGGCATTTTCGCAAGAAAATGACGGAGGGTTGCAATCTTAACAAATAATAATAATTCCTTTTAAACAGCATATAATATTTCAGATTAATTAACGGAGGTCTGATTATGTTTAAAACGCTTGATTTGTTTTCGCCCGAGCATTCAATTGCAGGTAACTGGCTTGCAGGGTTTGAATACCCTTGGGAAGCTCTTGTGAGAATAAAAAGCCATATTCTTGAGCTGTGCAAAACAATTGATAAATCAGAATATAACGAGGTTGGCGAAAATATTTTTGTTCACAAAACCGCAACCGTTGCACCGACGGCTTATATCGGTGCGCCGTGTATTATCGGTGAGGGCACAGAGGTGCGCCACTGTGCGTTTATCCGCGAAAGTGCGCTTATCGGCAAAAACTGCGTGGTGGGCAATTCTGTTGAAATCAAAAACGCCATTCTCTTTGACGGTGTGCAGGTGCCTCACTTCAATTACGTTGGCGACAGCATTCTTGGCTGTAAATCGCATATGGGTGCAGGGGCGGTAACGTCAAACGTTAAGTCTGACCAGTCGCTTGTTACGGTTAAAAACGGTGACGAAGCATTTGAAACAGGTCTGATGAAATTCGGTGCAATGCTCGGCGATAACGTTAAGGTTGGCTGTAACAGCGTGCTTAACCCGGGCACGGTTATCGGCAAAAACAGCAATATTTATCCGCTTTCGTGCGTAAGAGGCACGGTGCCTGCATACTCTATATATAAGACGGGCGGAGTTATTGTTGAAAAGGTCTGATTTTTCGCCCGAATTATTGCGAAAGGGCGTTTTTGATTGGGCAGATATTTTGGCACAGACGGCTTCAGAGGCGAGGCAAACGTTGACCTCACAGCTGACCACGCATACAAAACAGGCAGATTTTTAGGCTGGTATTACAGCGAAAAAAACAGAATAAACGCAAACGGAAAACGGGCAAAAATCGTTATCGGCAAGGATACAAGGCGTTCAAGCTATATGTTTGAATACGCCCTTGCGGCAGGCATAACCGCTTCGGGTGCGGATGCTTATCTGCTCCACGTAACCACAACGCCCTCCGTTGCATACGTGACAAGGGTTGACGGCTTTGACTGCGGAATTATGATTTCGGCAAGCCACAACCCTTATTTTGATAACGGAATAAAGCTTATCAGCTCAGACGGCGAAAAATTTGACGATGATGCAACCGATAAGATTGAAGCTTACCTTGACGGCAGATATGAGCGTGAAATTCCGTTTGCAACAGGAGAAAACGTTGGCAGGACAGTTGATTATATTGCAGGCAGAAACCGTTATATAGGTTATCTTATTTCTCTTGGAGTTTATTCATTCAGAGGTCTGCGCGTTGGCATTGACTGCGCAAACGGCTCTGCGTGGAATATTGCAAAAGCCGTTTTTGAAGCTCTGGGCGCAGAAACTCACGTTATCAACGCAAAGCCTGACGGTGTTAACATCAATAAGGACTGTGGCTCAACCCACATTGAATCGCTTCGGGATTTTGTTGTTGCAAATTCGCTCGATATCGGCTTTGCTTATGACGGCGACTGTGACCGTTGCCTTTGCGTTGATGAAAAAGGCAACCTTGTTACGGGCGACCACATTCTTTTTGTCTGCGGCAGATATCTTAAAAACAGAAACGAGCTGGATAACAACACCGTTGTGACAACGGTTATGTCAAACTTCGGTCTTTATAAAGCTTTTGATTCAATCGGTGTTGAATACGCAAAAACGGCTGTGGGTGACAGGTTTGTTTATGAATATATGCTCAAACACGGTAACAGGCTCGGGGGCGAGGAATCGGGCCACATCATTTTTTCAAAATATGCCACCACGGGTGACGGAATTCTCACAAGCCTTAAGCTGATGGAGGTTATGATTGCAAGCAAAAAGCCGATGAGCGAGCTTTGCAAGGGGATGACGCTTTATCCGCAAACGCTGATAAACGTAAAAGTGAGCGATAAAAAAGCTGTCAGAGAAAATTATGCCGTTAATGAAGCTGTTAAGGAAGCTGAAAAAATTCTGGGCAACAACGGCAGAATCCTTGTGCGTGAATCGGGCACTGAACCCGTTGTGAGGGTTATGGTTGAGGCGGAATCACCCGAAATCTGCGACAAATGCGCACATACGGTTGCTGATATCATTCAGAGTCAAGGGTTGTGACTTATTTTCAGCCCGAATTATATTATGTTATCAATACTATTCATTATTCACTAAAAAAGACCTCTGCGACGCTGTGCCGCAGGGGTCTTGTGTCTGTTATCAGATAACTCTGAACGTTTTAACCTCAAAGGGTTTGACGGTGAATTCAAAGCCGCTTGCATCGCAGGCAATTTCAGCCTTGTCTTCTTCAATCATATTGCATTCGATAACCTTGCTGAATTCAAAGCCGAGGTCAAGTCTGCATTTGCCTCTGTTCTGCTCTTCTTCAACAACGCGGATGATATAGCCGTTGCCGTCCTGTGCCTTTTTGATTGCATCGATGATAACGTTTTTCTTATCAGTCTTTGCAAT
>JAZNDY010000394.1:0-8130 GCA_045588295.1 Acutalibacteraceae bacterium | reverse complement strand
GGTGGTTGATTTGCCGCAACCGCTGGGGCCGACAAGCACCACAAACTCTTTATCGTTTATAGCAAAAGATAAATCGGGAATAACCGTTACCTTGCCGTTATCAAAGCTTTTGGTAACGTTTCTGAATTCAATTGACGCCATTTGATTACCCCTTAACTGCGCCTGCAACAACGCCTTTGATAATATATTTCTGACAGAAAAGATAAAACACGATTATCGGAACAATCGCCAGCACAAGCATTGCCATCAGAGCACCCATATCCTTGTTGCCGTAGCCGCCCGTGAGAGCCATCTGAACGGCAACGGGCAGGGTGCGTTTTTCGCCCGAACCGAGCACAAGATAAGGCAAAAGATAATCGTTCCACACCCACATTGCATTGAGAATGGCAACGGTTATTGCCGTGGGACGCAGAATGGGAAAAATTATCATAAAAAATGCCCTTATCGGGTCACAGCCGTCAATAACAGCTGCTTCTTCAATTTCTGAAGGTATGCTTTTTATGAAGCCGCTGAACATAAAAACAGACAGACCCGAACCAAAGCCGAGATAGAGAAACACCATACCCGGAACGTTGCTCAGTTCAAGCTCGAAAGCAAGATATGTCATAGTATACATAACCATCTGAAACGGCACTATCATACTGAAAGTAAAAAGATAATAAAGCAGCTTTGTGAAGCGGTTTCTGACCCTGACAATATACCAGGCAGCCATTGCCGTGAGCAGAACTATGCCCACAACAGAAAGAACGGTTATAACGGCAGAATTGATAAACGCCTGCAAAAAATCAGACTGAGTGAAGCCTTTGATATAATTTTCAGCGCCGACGTATTTATCGCCGCGCGGCAAAGTAAAAGGTTCTTCGGAAATATAAAAATTACCCTTGAACGAGTTCATCACCACAACAAAAACAGGCGCAAGAAAAGCCGCCGCAAGCAAAAACAAAACCGCATAAGTTGAAGCGTTTGCAAAAATTCGTTTTGTTTTCATCAGCTTTCCACCTCCCTGCCGCCCGTTGCACGCAACTGAACAAAAGCAATTGCCGCAACAAGCAAAAAGAAAATTACCGCCTTTGCCTGACCGATTCCGTGCCATTCGCCAAGGCGCAGACCCGTATGGTCATAAAAGGTTTTATATATATCAAGCGCAAGCAAAGAGGTGTCTGCCGCTTTGCCGTTGAGAGCAAGGTTCTGGTCAAAAAGCTTAAAAGAGTTTGTCAGGGTTAAAAACGTGCATATGGTAACAGACGGCATAACCATAGGAATTGTTATGCCGAAAAGCTTGCGCGCAGGCGAAGCGCCGTCAATTGCCGCAGCTTCGTTAATCTGGTCAGGAATATTCTGCAGCCCTGCGATATAAATTATCATCATATAACCTATCATCTGCCAATTCATAACAAACACAAGGCCCCAAAAGCCGTAACTCGGGTCATAGGTGATATCAACGCCGATAAAGCCGAGCACACCGTTTATAATAAGGCTCCAGATGTGGCCCAGAACAATGCCGCCGATGAGGTTTGGCATAAAGAAAACCGTTCTGAAAAAGTTTGTTCCTTTTAACTTGCGCGTGAGAAGCAAGGCAAGAGCAAAGGCTATGACGTTAACAGTTATGATTGAAACAACCGTAAAACGGAGCGTCAGAGCAAGCGAAGGCAAAAAGGTTTTATCCTTTGTGATGATGCTGATGTAATTTGCAAGACCAACCCATTCGCTTGAATCAACGGTTTTGAAGTGGGTAAAAGAAAGATAAACGCCTGACACAAACGGAATAACAAAAGACACGGCAAACGCCGCAAGAACAGGCATAACGAAAACGGGAAAATATTTTTTAAGCGATTTTTGCATTCAATCATCTCCGTGCGTAAGATGAAGGGAACCGCCCGCAAAGCGAAGCGGCTCCGATTTCAGAATTATTATGCACCGAATTCGTTTTTCCATTCGTCAACGGCATACTTTTTGACCTGTTCCCAGCTCATTGTTCCCTTTGCGTAATTGAGCAAAGCCGTGCCCAAGCCTTCCTTATAGGTCTGGCTGGGAAAAACGGTGAAGTTCCAAGGGATGTTGACGGTTTCTTTTTTGTTCATCCAGCGCACAACTTCTTTTGCAAGAGGGTCGTCGGGGGTATCATCTGCGGTAAACGTATCAAACGGAGCTATAAAACCAAGCTCCTGCACAACAAATTTTTTGCCTGTTTCAGAACTGAAAAGCCACCAGAGAAAATCTTCAGCCGCCTTCTGCTCCTCTTTTGTTGCTTTGGAATTTATGCAGATAAAGTTTTCGGTACCGATGCAGATGCCGTAATTTTCTTCATTCCGTATGCCTGTATAGATGGGCATAAAGCCGATATCCTCTGCCTTGACCGTGTTGCCTGAAACGCCCAGAATCTGCGAAGCTCCCCAGTTGCCGTTTTGCACCATTGCGCATCTGCCCAGAGCAAACTCTGCCATTGAAGCGGTAACGTCAACAGTGCCGAGGCGTGTTTTATCCGTTGTGGAATTATTAAGATACAAATCGAAAATATTTTTGAAATTTTCTGCAAAGGTAAAATCGATGCTCTTATATTTATCGTCCGTCAGGTCAATGCCCTTATCAAAAAACTCAAGCGTTACGGGGATATTCATAAGGTGAGTCTGCCAGCGCCAGTCCTCACCTGTTTTGAGCGAGGTGGAGGCGAAAACGCCCTGAATGCCAAGCTCCGCCTTGCGTGCCTGCATATCCTCAACAACCGCTTTGAGCGCGGCAAAGCTTGTTATTTCATCAACGGAATTATAGGTTGTTGCTCGGTTGGGCAAGGCAAAATATCGGGCAAGAATCGCTTTGTTATAAATAATTCCGTAGCCTTCAACAACGTAAGGGATGCCGTAAACTCCGCTCCCCTTTGTAACTGCAAGTGATTTATCCGTCAGATGCTTATAAAGCTCCGTATCCTTGAGGTCAGCGCAGTAATCTGACCACGAAGAATAGCCGATCGGGCCGTTAATCTGAAAAATCGTGGGTGCTTCGTCTGTTGCCATACGCGCTGTCAGCGTTGATTCATAAGTGCCCGAAGCCGCGGTCTCAACCACAAGCCTGACACCTGTTTCTTTTTCATACGCCTGCGCTATGCGCTCATAAACCTGAGCCACCTCGGGTTTGAAATTAAGGAAGCGTATTTCTTCGATTTTGCCGCTTTCAGCCTTTTTCATACCCGTACAGCCTGAAAGGACGCCTGCAACCAGACAAACGGCGGTCAGAATTGCAAAAACTCTTTTTTTCATGGAATTCCCTCCGTAATTTTCATCAGAATTATTTTTATTATGTGCGTGAAAATACGGATAATACAAAAAATACGCACCGAAACGATGCGTATTTTATAAAAAGTTATATTTATTTTTTGAAAATCAGCCGTTGAATCTCTGGTCAAGCCAGCGCACGCTCATCTCAACCCAGCATTTTGTGTGGGCAAGGTAATCAACGTGCTCCTTGCTGTCATAAACCCAGTTGTTTGAAGTTGAAAAGCCGTGATAGCCTTTTTCAAAAACGTGAAGCTCAAACGGTATGCCTGCCTTTGCAAGAGCAGTTGCAAAAGCAAGGGAATGCTCAACGGGCACGCAGTCATCCTGCGCGGCGTGGAAGATGAACGCAGGCGGTGTGTCTGCACCAACCTTAACGTCGAGCGAAGGAACTTTGCCTGCAAGAATGGAGCTGATTGACTCAAGGATACAAGGATAACCCAAAACAACGGCGGCAGGCTTGATTTTGCCCATTGTTGCAAGCGCGGCGCAAAGATGACCGCCTGCAGAAAAGCCGATTGCGGCAATTTTGTTTGTATCCACACCCCACTCCTCTGCGTTATCAACAATTGTTTGCATTGCAAGGTCAGCATCCTCAAGAGGTCTGGGGAAAACGCCTTTTTCTTTGCCTATAGAGTAACGCAGAATAAAGGTGTTATACCCTTCAGCGTTATAAGCAAAAGCAACAGGCTCCGCTTCACGGTCAGAGCAAAACATATAAGCTCCGCCCGGCAGAACAAGCATTGTGGGGCGTTTTGCCATATGCTTCATTTCGTTTGAATAGTCAGGCAGATAAGCGGTGAGTGTTACACCGTCATCAGTAAGATTTTTTGTGAAAACTCTCATAATTTTACCTCTGTTTATTCATCGGGCAAACGCGCATACAGATTCCGCACACTGAGCCTCTGCCGATTTTCTGAAATTTGTTTTTCATAAACGTGCTGCAAGCTTCGGGGTTAAAAATTTCTTCTCTGGGAATACCCGGATACCAATCAACGCCTTTGATTGCCTTTGCGGGACAAGCCTTGACGCAAAGGTCACAGCCGTTGCAGACGTTTTTGATTTCAACGTCTGAAACGTCAAACGGACAGTCTGTAAAAACTGTTCCGAGCCTGACGTAACTGCCGTATTCATAATGAAGAAACAGCGAATTTCTGCCGATTGAGCCGAGACCTGCAAGGCAAGCGGCTTTCTTATGGGAATATCTGCCGCTGTAATTCCAGCCGTCTTTGTTTATGCTCTGCGAAGCGGCAACGGTTATGTATTTATAGCCTTTTCTTTGCAGAAAAAGACCTGCCTGCAGAAGCATTGAATCAATAAAGGCATTCACGTTGCGGTAATGGTTGAAATAGGTGTGGGTCGGCTCATCTTCAATCTCGTCAATGATTTCTTCAGAAAGCCTGACCGCGATGCTCACGCCAAAAGGCATCGGGCCGTCGTCAGATGCAAAGAAGCCAACGTCCGAAACACCTTTTTCAAGCAAAAATTCTTTAAGCTCTGTCTGAATGCTCATCAGCTTTTCACCTTTGTTTCAAAGCAGAGCCAACCGCCGCTCTCGTGGCGCGCAATAATCTCAAGGCCGTTTTTGGCAAAAGCGGCAACAACGTCGTCTTCACGGGGTACGATGATGCCCGAGGTGATAAACACAGCATCAGGATTCATATAGTCCTTAATGTTATCGCAGAGCATAACGATGATATCGGCAACGATGTTTGCGGCAATAATATCAAACTTGCCGCTGACTTTATCTGTCATTGAGCCCTGAAGTACGGTAAACTGCGGCTCACCGAAGCCGTTTGTTGCTCCGTTTTCTTTTGCTGTTTTAACAGCAAGGGCATCAATATCAACACCCACTGCAGAATCTGCACCAAGGAGCAAACCTGCAACGGAAAGAATGCCGCTGCCGCAACCTATATCGAGCATTGTTTTGCCTGCCTGTGCATAGTTTTCAATGCTTTCAAGGCAGAGTCTTGTTGTATCGTGTGTGCCTGAGCCGAAAGCAAGACCCGGCTCAAGGTGAAGCACCGCTCTGTTGCCTGCATCAAATTCCTGCTCCCAGATGGGGCGGATAAGCAGACGGTTGCCGACGGGCATAGGCTTGAAATATTTTTTCCAGTTGTTTTCCCAATCTGCATTTTTGCACACAGCCTCATCAAGCTCGTGAGCAATACCCTCGGCGGTGAGCCTTTCCGAAAGGAACGACACTGCCTCGGCAGGGTTTTCTTCAGGCGAAATATAGATATGAACTATGCCCTTTGATCTGTCTTTTGCAAGCAGGTCTTCATCGATAAGGTCAATTCTGGCAATCTGCCATGCTTCTTCCTCAAGTGTTCTGTAATCTTCAATATAAATGCCGTAGGGCACTGCCATATGGGCAATATCGCCTGCTCTGTCAACGTCATCTGCGTTGACGGTTATTTTAATTTCTGTCCAATCCATTATAATCTCCAAAATTAATATTTATTGTGAACGTCTTCTGCAAAGCAGAGCATATCTTTGACTTCAATCACCTTACCGTTATCAAGCACAGCCTTACCGCTGAGTCTGCCGAAAACCTGATGCTGGTCTGTGATGATAACCTTGACGTCGATTTTTGCGGCTCTGTCAATAATCGGCACAAAATCCATTTCAAACCTGCCGTTGTTTGAGGTGAACTTCCACGGGTCTGTGTATCCGCTTTCGGGAATGTGGAACTTAACGTCGTCAAGTTTATGGGCAACGCCGTCATAGAAAAGAATGTTTTCACTTGCGGCTGTGGTGTCACCAAAGCCGTAGCCGATGTTGAAGCCGAATGCGTGGCCGTCAATATCCATATTGCCCGAGCCCCAATACCAGGTGTTATCATAAGTCCAGACGCCTCTGCCCCAGTCAAGGGTGCCGAAATCGGTTGACGGGTCAAAAACGTATTCCTTGCCGTCAAAGTTAACCTTGCCGCTTGCGCGCATACAGTTGATTTTCTGGTTATAATAGAAAGCCGTTTTCTTTTCTTTCCAGGGTGTTGCAATAACCATTGTGTCCATTTCGGGCTGTGCAAGGGTGATATCGCAGGAGAATGTTTTGCCGTCAAGGAAATTCTTGAAGTTGCAGACTATTCTGCGCTGACCCTCTGAAACCCTGAATTCCATATCAAGGCGTTTATCGTGATAAACGGTGTCGCCTTTTTCGCTGGTCGGAGGAAGCTTAAGCTTACCCATAGGCAGAGCGTTGAGGATTGTTTCCGTATGCTCCCATGGCTTTGAAAAATCAAGGAGGCTGACCGACTGCAGGCCGATATATCCGTCGTCCGAAATTGTGAAAGCTACGCCGAAATTATTTTTTTCTGACAGAACAAGATAATAATCCCATTCCTTGATTCTGAATTTGGGAGCCTTGATTGCCTTGCGGTCATAAACCTGATAAAGCTTCTTTGACCAACCGGGTTCTCTGAGGCTGCCGTCCTCTTTAAGTAAAGGCTGTACCTTTGTTACTTCATGGTTTCTCATAATGCGTTCCTCCTGTATGATTATTTTTCAATAAGATTAATTCCTTCACCAGCGGCTCTGCCGTGATTATAAAGGTTGCGGTTTTCAAGCGCCCACTGACGGGGTGTGAAAGCGCCAACCTCAACCTCGCTCACGGCGTGGTTCATTTCATAAAGCCTTGCATCAAGAAGGTCAAGCTGCGAAAGAAGCTCGGCTTCAATAAACATAGGTAGCTTTGCCGCACCGAATTCGGGTGTGCCGTGGTGTGAAATGAGCATATGCTCAACAAGAGTCAGGGTTTCGTCAGATATGCCGTTTTCTCTGCCGATGCGGTCAACGTTGACAGCACCCATAACAAGGTGGCCGAGAAGGTTGCCTTTGACGGTGTATTCGCCTGCAATGCCTGTTGATGCCGCATCAAGCTCATCGATTTTGGCAATATCGTGCAAAATTGCACCCGTGCAGAGTAAATCGTAATTGACGTATTTATAAATTGAGCAAACGCTTTTTGCAAGGCGGAGAATTGAGAGCGTGTGCATAAGCAGACCGCTGCGCACCGCATGATGCAGATTTTTTGCGGCAGGCCAATAGATGAGTTTTTCTCTGTAAGCGGCAATAACTTTTGTAACAAGACGCTTTAACTCCTCATCATCAAAAGATGCAATAATCGCTTCAATTTCAGCAAGCATAACCTCACCTGAAAGACAGGCGGAGGGCACGTAATCCTCAATTTTAACGTTATCCTCGGGCAAAACACAGCGGATACGCTCGACTCTGAACTGAATTGTATCGTTAAAAGGCACGTAGCTGCCTCTGACCTTTACAAAATCGAATTTCTGAAAAGCGTTCAGGGGTGATTCTTTATAATCCCAGAGCTTTGCGTTGATTTCGCCGTCATTATCGGCAAGAATAAGGTCAAGATAAGGCACGCCTTTTGCCGTAAGCTTTTTTTCAACCGATTTGATAAGGCAGAAACCCTCGTGCGACTGCCCTGCGCCGATTGCGGTAAAATTCATATTGTTTTCCTCCGTAAAAGAGTAATTATTTACAGTTAAAAATATTGTATCATATATAACGAAAAAATACAAACCCCAAATCAAAAATAAGATGGGTTTTCGGCAGATATTTTTGCCGCAAATCTATTGACAAAATACTCAATCGGCATATAATGAAATTAACAATTCTCGGGGCGGGGTGAGATTCCCCACCGGTGGTTGGGTTAAAAGACTTATGCTAAATACGCTGCAAAGGGTGGACTTCCGACCCAGCGAAGCGTTTTTTTCTTTGACATACGATAGTATGCCTTCAGAAAAGAAACACTCCGCTGAATCAAAATTGCACCCTTTCCAGTGCTTCGCAGTTTTGAAACAGCAATTTTTTATCAAAACAAGGAATAAAAG
>JAZNDY010000393.1:0-4607 GCA_045588295.1 Acutalibacteraceae bacterium | reverse complement strand
CTTAAAGACAGTGATAAAAAAGATGGCAAGCTTGTTCTTGTTACCGCTATCACACCCACACCTGCAGGTGAGGGCAAAACAACAACAACAATCGGTCTTGCAGACGGTCTTAAGAGAATCGGCAAAAACGTCATGGTTGCTCTGCGTGAGCCTTCTCTCGGCCCCGTTTTCGGTGTTAAGGGCGGTGCTGCAGGCGGCGGCTATGCACAGGTTGTTCCCATGGAAGATATTAACCTGCATTTCACAGGTGACTTCCACGCAATCGGTGCAGCCAACAACCTTCTTGCCGCAATGCTTGATAACCACATTTATCAGGGCAACTCACTCAATATCGACCCCAGAAGAATCACCTGGAAGCGTTGCGTTGATATGAACGACAGACAGCTTCGTTTTGTTACGGACGGTCTTGGCGGCAGAGTTAACGGTGTGCCCAGAGAAGACGGTTACGATATCACCGTTGCTTCAGAAATTATGGCTGTGCTTTGCCTTTCAACGTCAATCACAGACCTCAAAGAAAGACTTTCAAGAATCATTGTTGGTTATACCTATGATGAAAAGCCCGTTACCGCAGGTCAGCTTCACGCTGCAGGTGCAATGACAGCTCTTCTCAAGGATGCTCTCAAGCCTAACCTTGTTCAGACTCTTGAGGGAACGCCTGCTCTTGTTCACGGCGGTCCTTTTGCAAACATTGCTCACGGCTGTAACTCTGTTATGGCAACAAAACTTGCTATGAAGCTCGGCGATTACGCTATTACTGAAGCAGGTTTCGGTGCTGATCTCGGCGCAGAAAAATTCCTTGATATAAAGTGCCGTTATGCAGGTCTCAAGCCTGATGCCGTTGTTATTGTTGCAACAATCAGAGCGCTTAAAATGCACGGCGGTCTTGCAAAAACAGAACTCGGAGCAGAAAATCTTGAAGCTCTTGAAAAGGGTATTCCCAACCTTCTCCGTCACGTTTCAAACATCAAAAACGTTTATAAGCTTCCTTCTGTTGTTGCTGTTAACCGTTTCCCCACAGATACGGATGCAGAAGTTGAGCTTATCATTCAGAAATGTAAGGAACTTGGCGTAAACGTTGTTCTTTCAAACGTATGGGCAGAAGGCGGAAAGGGCGGCGAAGAGCTTGCAAAAGAGGTTGTTGCTCTTTGCGAGCAGCCCAATGATTTCACTTTCTCATATGAGCTTGACGGCACAATCGAAGAGAAGATCGAAGCTGTTGTCAAGAAAGTTTACGGCGGCAACGGAATCAGTGTTCTGCCTGCAGCAAAGAAACAGATTGCAACTCTTGTTGCAAACGGCTATGCAGGTCTTCCCATCTGTGTTGCCAAAACACAGTACAGCTTCTCGGATGACCCCACAAAGCTTGGCGCCCCCGAAGACTTTACCGTTACAATCAAAAACGTTAAAGTTTCTGCAGGTGCAGGTTTCATTGTTGTTCTTACCGGTGACATTATGACAATGCCCGGTCTTCCCAAAGTTCCTGCAGCAGAGAAAATTGACGTTGATGAAAACGGCAAAATCAGCGGTCTTTTCTGATAAAATAATCTATAAATCGGCAGACCTTCCTTTGCGGAGGGTCTGCTTTTTTGCTGCTGCTGAATTTTGCGTTTGCACAAGTGCTTGAAAAAATATTTATAAAAGCCACAAAATGTTGCGCTTTTTTGTTGCAAAAGTTTAATTATAATGTTATAATAAATAATAATGCCCGAGTATGTCTATTTTTACTTTTTCGGCTAATAATAACACCGTAACAGAGCGGCTTGCCGCAGTGAAAGGGTGTTGGGCGTGAGCAAAAACAGAAACGGCAAAAAGGATAATTTTTTCATTTCTTCTCCCTCGTGGCAGTCGCCTGACTGCACAGGAAGTAACTCCGATTGCGGTTGCAGCGAAGCGATAAATAACGTTATCGAAACAGGCTCGGTCACCGTTAAAAAGGGCGAAAACGTTATCCACTGTCTAACCGTTATCGGTCAGGTGGAGGGGCATTATATTCTGCCTGCACAAAACAAAACCACCAAATATGAGCACGTTATTCCTCAGCTTGTTGCAATTGAAGAGAGTGACGGTGTTGACGGTCTGATTCTTATCCTCAACACGGTCGGCGGCGATATTGAGGCAGGTCTTGCTCTTGCAGAGCTTATCAGCGGAATGAAAAAGCCGACAGTTTCGCTCGTTCTCGGCGGCGGTCACTCAATCGGTATTCCTCTTGCCGTTTCGGCGGATAAATCGTTCATAACTCCCTCGGCAACAATGACGGTTCATCCCGTCAGAATGAACGGTCTTGTTCTCGGTGTGTCTCAGACACTTTCATATTTTGAGCAGATGCAGGAGAGGATAGTCCGTTTTGTTTCTGGTAACTCACGTATCTCGGCAGACAGATTCAGGCAGCTAATGCTTGCCACAGGCGAGCTTGTGCTTGACGTAGGCACGGTTCTTGAGGGCGAAAGAGCAGTTGAAGAGGGTCTGATTGATTCAATCGGCAGTTTGTCAGATGCGCTTGACTGCCTTTATGAAATGATTGAGAATAATAAGAAGAACAACTCTGATGAGTCAGATATAAATATTCCGAAAGGATGAAGAAAATGGCGAACTCCAAAAACACAAAAAAACCTGCAGCCAAGAAAAAGCCTGCAGAAAACAAGCAGCCGCCCAAAAAGAATGCTTCGTCAGGCTCTGCGGCAAAGGCGCAAAGAAACGCAATAATTATTATGGGTGTTGCCGTAATACTGTTTTTTGTAGCTGTATTAAAAGGCCGCGGACTCTGGGAAGGTGCCCACAAGGCACTTTATGCAGGCTTTGGCGCAATTGCCATAGCTGTGCCGATATATATGATATACGTTGCTTTTGTTTATGCAAAACACAAAACTCTGCGCAATTCTGCAGCGAATCTCATTGGCATAGGAACGATTCTTGTGCTTTTGAGCGGAGCGTTACATATTTTGTTTAATACCGAAGATTATCTTACAGACGTTGAATTCGGTCAACAGCTGTCAGATTTGTGGGAAACCGCTCCGTCTATGAAAGGCGGCGGACTTTTAGGCTGTGCTTTAGGTCGTCTTCTGGTAATTGCTTTCGGCAAAGCACCTGCAACCATAATCATTTGGGTTGTTCTTGCTGTTGTTGTTCTTCTTGTGACAGGCATTTCTCTCGGTCAGATTTTTTCAGTTTTCAAAAAATCCGCCCGAAAAGTTGGCGAAATCACAAACGAAAAGCTTGAAAAGAATGCCCAACGCCGCGAGCAGATTGCGGCAGAAAAGGAAGAAGCCGAAAAAGCTAAAAAGGCGTTTGCTCCTCCTGCCAAGCCCACAATTGCTGTGGACGACGATGAAGATTTCAGTGATCAGTTTGTAACGGATGAAACAACTCTTGAACAGGAGACTTATAAAGCTGAACCCGATCCCGTGATTGAGTTCACGCCCGAAGAACCCGAAACGTTTATTCCTGAAATTCCCGTTATCAAACTGCCTGACCCGTCTGAAAACAGCGTGGTTGATGACGTGATTGAGATAGCTGTTGAAGAAAACAGAATGAAGGCACCCTCTATGCCTGACGGCAACCCCTTTGAAGATGAAAACGGCGACGATGATGACGGAATAAGAGAATTTCCGATTGTTGAAGAAACAGCTCCCGAATACGTGTTTCCGCCTATGGATTGCCTGCGCCTTGCTGAACGTGACGGCGCAACCGATAATATAGCTGAAATGCAGCTTGGTGCAAAAAAGCTTATCTCAACGCTCGAAAGCTTTAAGATAAAAGCGGAGGTCACAAATATCTGCAGAGGTCCGTCTGTTACCCGTTATGAGCTTGTGCCCGATGCAGGCGTCAGAATCAATAAAATCACAAATCTTGCAGACGATATTGCGCTTCGCCTTGCGGCAACAAGCGTTCGTATTGAAGCGCCCATTCCCGGCAAATCAGCTATCGGCATTGAAGTTCCCAACAGCGCAAAATCAATGGTTACAATGCGTGAAACCATTGACACACCGCAGTTCAGAGATTCCAAGAGCAAGCTCAACGTTGCTCTCGGTAAAGATATTACGGGCAACATCATTTGCGCTGACCTTGCCAAAATGCCCCATCTTCTTGTTGCGGGCACAACGGGTTCGGGTAAGTCCGTCTGTCTTAATGCAATGATTGTCAGCATTCTTTATAACGCAAGTCCCGATGAGGTCAAGCTTGTTATGATTGACCCCAAAATGGTTGAATTTACAAACTATAACGGCATTGCTCACCTTGAGGTGCCCGTTGTTTCGAACCCCAGAAAAGCCGCAGGTGCGCTGGGTTGGGCTGTCGGTGAAATGGAAAAACGCTATTCTCTGTTTGCTGAAAACGGCATCAGAGATATCAAGGGCTTCAATGCTCTTTGCGAATCACGTCCCGACCTCAAAAAGATTCCGCAAATCGTTATATTCATTGATGAGCTTGCAGAAGTCGGATCGTAGCCATGTCGTTCTGTGAGCCAAGGAGTTGATCATTTGGTTTGTCTTCCTAAGACCGCTTGGCCTCCGACTTCATCAGAGATATCAAGGGCTTCAATGCTCTTTGCGAATCACGTCCCGACCTCAAAAAGATTCCGCAAATCGTTATATTCATTGATGAGCTTGCAG
>JAZNDY010000392.1:0-8283 GCA_045588295.1 Acutalibacteraceae bacterium | reverse complement strand
GTGTAATAATATGAAAAAAATTATTAGTATTCTTTTTGTTTTTGCCGTTGTTTTTGCTTCATCGGCAATGTTTTCTTATGCCGATGACGGCGCGATATGTTATTATATTGATTCAATTGACGGTGACGATGCCAATTCCGGCACTTCTGCCGATGAGGCTGTCAAAACAATTGCAGGCTTAAAGAATCTTTCAGTCGGTCCCGGCACAAAGTTTCTTTTCAGAAACGGCGGCGAATATGAATGCGCAGTTACTCTCACCTGCAAGGGCAGTGCAGAAAAGCCTGTTGTTATTTCATCTTACGGTGAGGGCGAAAAAGCTTTGCTTTATACCAACGAACATACAGAGGTTTTTCAGCTTTTTGACTGCTCTTACGTTACCGTTTCTGACCTGCATATCAAAGCACCCAACGGCGGCGGTATCTGGATTGATGCTCTGACGGAAACTTCCGTCGGCATCACGCTTGATAATTTGCTTTTCACTGATATGCAGAACTTCAAAGTAACCGCACGTGACGATTTTTCACGCGGTGCGGCTGCTGCAAGAGCTGCCGTTATGGTCAAGGGTCTGCCTGCAAGAACAAGATTTGCTGTTAATGACCTGACAGTTTCAAACTGCGAGGTTTATAACTGCGCAAACGGCGTTATGCTCTGGGGCTCCTGGAACGATGAGCAGGCTCCCTGGTGCGAGGAAGAAGATATTGACCCCATTTTTAACACAGGCATTCTTGTTGAAAACTGCTATTTCCACGAGATGGATGCCGAAGCCGTTGTTGTCGGCATCTGTGACGGCGCTCTTGTTACAAATTGCCGTGCAATCAATTGCTGCCAGGGCGAGGGCGTTGACGAAAACGGTGAAATCCTTTATTTCACCGCCGCTATGTGGTTCTGGGGCAGCGTAAACAGCACCATTCAGTATTGCGAAATCGCCGGTCAGAAGAACTTTGGCGACGGTATGGCGGTTGACTTTGACTCTTACACACATAACTGCACCTATCAGTATATTTATTCGCACGATAACACACGCTTTATGTGCAACTGCCCCAATCACAGCGGTCACCACAATAACACCGTTCGTTATTGCCTTTCCGTTAACGATAACGTTGGCAGAAGCCGCATTTCCGCAAACCCGGGCGAGCATAACATCAGCTTCTATAACAACACAATCGTCAACTGCGGCGATTTCCACCTGATTGATATGTATGATTCACTTGTGGTCAACAACATAATTATGCCCAAAGAGGGCTGCTTTGTTGCCTATGACGTGTGGGATTTGCCCCGTGACGGCAACATCATCGGCAACAACTGTTATTACGGCTGTGAGCCTCCGCTGATTGACCTCGGCTCAATGAACACCGTTCCCGGCTTTGCAGGTACGGATTTCAGTAACCCCGAGAGCTTCAAACTTTCAGCTGATTCGCCGCTCATCGGCGCAGGTTATAACGTTGAGGGCTGCGATGCACCCCACGATTTTTACGGTGAAGAAATAATCAGCAACAACATCGGTTGCTATATGGGTGAGGGTGAAGACGTTCCTTACGTTGGCGAAAGCTTTTTTGCAAAAGTCATCAGAATTATAGGCAGCATCATTGACCGCATTATCTATGAAATCAGGATTCTGCTTGAAGATTGGGGTATTCAATTGTGATTAAGACAGTATTATCGTTTGTTTCGGCTTTGCTGATGCTCATTTCGTCTTTTGCTGTGCCTGATTCTAATTTTAAATTTCTTGTTGACCGCGCCGCCGTTGACGTTTGCGCAACGGCAGAGGTCAGCTTTGATTCAATCACAGCCGCTGAAATGCAGATAAACGAAGCGGAAAAAGCTTCCTGCCGCGAGTGGTTTGAGAATAATATTCTCACAGTCGCAAAGCCTGCTTATAATTTCTCTTACGGAATCAAAACCTTGAGCTCCGATATCAAAAACTGGAGCATAGAAGTGGTTTATGAAAGCACCGTGGGCGAAGTTTATAAAGGCGGCAAAACATATTACATCAAAGGCAAGCACGCCGATAACGGACTTGCTTTTACCGTTGAAGCAACGATTTATGAAGAAAACGCTACCTGCGAATGGACTGTTTTTCTTGAAAACAAAGCAGATGAAAATTCGCCCGTAATCAAGAATTTTTATGCGGCAGACTGCGTTGTGCCCATTAAAAAGACAGACCTTTATTTCAGCAAGGGCACCGAGCCTGCGGCAGAGGATTTTGAGCTGATGAAGCAGCCGCTTGCCGCTGTTGCAACCTCTTTCACCGCTAACGGCGGCAGAACGGAATCCGTTATGCCTTATTTTAACCTGAGCGGTAAAGACGGCGGCGTTGTTTTTTGCCTCGGCTGGTCGGGTCAGTGGTATGCATCAATGGCACAGACCTTAAGCGGCGTTAAAATCAGCGCAAAACAGGCTCAGCTCAACGCATATCTTGAACCCGATGAAGGCATCCGTTCACCCCTTGTTTCAATTACTTTTTATAACAATTCCAACGCTCTCAAGGGCTTCAATTCGTTCAGAAAATGGACTGTTGACTGCGTTTATCCCGATAACGTTAAGATGATAACAACGGCAGGCGTTGGCGCAGAGCAGCCCGGTATGACGGTTGAAAACATTGTCAACAACATCATCAACAGCCCCGTTGAATGGACAAGTCAGCTTGATGCATATTGGATTGACGCAGGCTGGTATCCCCATAAAAACAGCTGGGGCGACGGTGTGGGCGATTGGTTTGCTGACCCCGAACGTTTCCCCGAGGGCTTTTCCGCAGTGTCTGATGCCGCCGCTGAAAGGGGACTTGATCTTCTTCTCTGGTATGAGCCTGAAAGATGCGCCACGGGCACAAAGGTTTATAACGACTGCATAGGCAATGAAGGCTGGATTATTGAATCGGACGACTATGAGCGCAATATGGTTAACTTTGCAAACGAGGGAGCTTTTAACTATATTACTGACCTGATTCTCAATTCGTTAAAAGATTATAAAGTTTCATATTTCAGAATTGACAGCATACCTGAGCCTATGCCCTTCTGGCAGACGGCAGACAAAGCCTGGGGCAACGGCAGAAAAGGCATAACAGAAAACCATTACGTTACAAATTTCTATCGCTTCCTTGATACGCTTCTCAATGAAATCCCAAACCTCAAAATTGATAACTGCTGCTCGGGCGGCAAGCGCATTGATATTGAGATGTCACGCCGCAGCATTCCTCTCTGGCGAAGCGATTTCAACTGCCTTGACGGCGAGGGCAATGCAAACCCCGAAATTCTTCAGGGAACACAGGCGCAGACATACGGCATTTCATTCTGGCTTCCCATCCACGGCACCTGTGCTTACGTTGACGGCGAATATGCTGACAGAACAAACATCATTCCCTGCACACAGAGAGTCGGCTATGAATTTGCCCGTCAGTATATGAACGGCAATTATTATCCGCTTTGCTACGGCGGTCTTGATACAAGCCGTTTCCAGGCTTCGCAGTATGACGTTAACGGTGAAGGCTTTGCTGTTGTTTATAAGCGCGAAAACGTTGCCGAAAACACGTTCAATTTAAAGCTCAACGGTCTTGATCCTGAAAAAACTTATGTTTATTATGATTATGATAAGCCTGACGTTAAGCTTGAAGCAAAAGGTTCAGAGCTGATGCAAAACGGCATTGAGCTGAATATCGCCGAAACGCCAAAAGCGGTGATTATAATGTATTCGGCAAAATAAAATAATCGGACAGGTTAACGCCTGTTCGATTTTTTTAGTTCGATTTAAGCTATATTTCCTTTTTGTTACTAAAATCAAACAAATCAGTGGTATAATGTATAAAATATTTAACACGGAGGTAGAGGTTATGGGATTTGTGCCTGCAACGTTCTGGATTCTTTTCGGTGCTGCTATGCTTATCAGCGCCATCGGATTTTATAAGTATGTTTATTTTATTTCACTCGGCTACGGTTTTTCAATCGCAGGTCTCGGTGCGATAATGCTTGTGATGTTCCGTGACGGTCTTTCTTGGGGAACAGTGGCAGCGTGTGTTCTTTTCATTGCATACGGTTTGCGCCTGAGCGGTTATCTGCTTATCCGTGAGCTCAAAAGTGCGTCATACAGAAACAAAATGAAAACCGAAATCAAAGACGGCAAATCAATGTCTTTCTTTGTTAAATGCGCCATCTGGGTAACCTGCGGTGCGCTTTACGTTACACAGGTTGCGCCTGTTTACTACAGATTCCTCAACGTTAAAACAACTGATAAGGTGCTGATTGCAGGTCTTGTTATTATGGCTTTCGGTCTTGTTTTTGAAACTGTTGCCGATATCCAGAAAAACAGCCAGAAAAAGAAGAATCCCAAGCGTTTCTGCGATAAGGGTCTTTACAGATTCGTTCGTTGCCCCAACTATCTTGGTGAAATGATATTCTGGACAGGCGTTTTTGTTTCAGGCTGCAACATTCTCACGGGCGTCGGTCAGTGGGTGCTTGCTCTGCTCGGCTATCTGGGCATCATCTTTGTTATGTTCAGCGGTGCACGCCGCCTTGAACTGCGCCAGAACAGAACCTACGGCAAAGACCCTGAATATCAGAAATACGTTAAAAAAGTTCCGATTATGGTTCCGTTCATTCCGCTTTACAGCGTTGAAAAATATAAATTCCTTGTCGGATGATTTCAAAGCTCCTTTGCTTTTGCAAGGGAGCTTTTTTCAGCCTGTTAACCGTTGATTATTCTTGCAATCTGTGCTAAAATCTTTTTGGGTGATGCTATGAAAATCAAAACCGAAATTTTTATCAAAGACCGTGCAGACCCGTTCGTGATGCGCGGCAGTGACGGTTACTTTTATTTTACCGCTTCATATCCGATGTATGGCGAAAATGATGCCGAGGGGTATGACAGAATTATTCTGCGCAGAGCAAAAACCGTTGATGCGCTTGCTTCTGCGCCTGAAATTACAATTTGGGATGAAAAAAATTCAGACCTTTCGCACCGTTTTATCTGGGCACCTGAAATCCACGAAATCGGCGGCAGATGGTGCGTGCTTTTTGCCGCAAGCGGCAGTGCACAAAACGTGTGGGATATTGATTGCCATATAATCGTCTGTGAGGGCAAAGACCCGATTAATGACCCGTGGATTGATAAGGGCAGGTTCACTGCCTGCGAGGGTGACGGCTTTTCTTTCAGAGGTTTTTCGCTTGATATGACTCACTTTGAATGCGCAGGCAAACATTACGTTGCCTGGGCGCAGAACGGCGGCAATTCAAACGTTTATCTTGCGCCGATTAACCCTGACGAGCCATGGAAAACAACAGCCCCTGCCATGCTTCTGACCAAGCCTGAATATGATTGGGAGCGTGTGCGCATCCCCGTTAACGAGGGCGCGGCGGTGCTGGTTGACGGCGGCAGGGTTTATCTTGCTTTTTCTGCTTCCGCAACAGGTCCGGAATATTGCATCGGTCTGCTCACGGCTGATGAAAACGCTGACCTTATGAACCCTGAAAGCTGGCATAAAAATTCCTCTCCCTTGCTCACCTCTGCAGACCTTGAGGGCGAATACGGGCCGGGGCACAATTCGTTTGTGAGGGATGAAAACGGTGATTGGCTTATGCTTTATCATTCAAGAGATGAAGTTTGCTTCAGCGGCAAATGCGGCTATTCTGACGGTGATTCGCTTTATGATCCGTGCCGCAGTGCCCGTATCCGCAAAGTTACCCCAAAAGACGGCTCTCTATTAATCGAATAAATTCTGATTTCAGAATATTTTATCCTCCCGAAACATATCATTTATTGATAAATTACGGGAGGTATTTTTTATGGCTGATGATAAAAAGAGCACCGCTATGCCTCATAATCTTGTGCTTGAGGACAGGCGTTTGCTTTCTTTGACGGGTGTTTCTGACGTGGACAGCTTTGACGAAGAAACCGTGGTTGTTTTCACCGACCTCGGCGAGCTGACAATCAGAGGGTCTGACCTGCATATCAACCGCCTGAGCGTTGAGGTTGGCGAGTTGACTGTTGAGGGCAAAATTGCCGCTCTTATCTATTCGCAGGAATCTGCGCAAAAAGGCGGATTTTTCAGCAAGGTGTTCCGCTGAATGGAGTATATTCAGGGTGTTTCGACGCAGACACGGCTTTTTGGCTGGTCGCTTGTGCTTGGCATTGCGCTTGGCTTGGTTTATTGCGTTTTCAGGTTTATCCGTTATCTTTTCGGCAACGGCAGGGGAATCTGTTTGGTTGCCGATATTCTTTATTTTTTTGTTTACGGCGTTTCTGTGCTGTTTTTTAACCTTGTTGCCGATGAAGGACGTTTGCGGATTTATACAATATTTGGTGCTGCTCTGGGCACGGCGGTGGTTTATCTTGTAACGGCTCACGTTTCAATCCGTTTGTGCAATTTGTGCGTCAAGGTGTTCAGAGTAATAATTTTGCTCCTGTTGGCACCGATTAAGTTCTTAATCAGAAAAATAAAGAGCCTGATTAAGAAAATAAGCCAAAAGTATCAAAAAAGAATAAAAAAAACATAAAAAAATTCAAAAAATCCCTTGCCAAATTAATATATCATAGTGTATAATCTCTATAGTTATTGCTATAAATATGTTTTTTAAAATATTATATTAAATAAAGGAATTTTGTGATGGGTGCTGTTAAAGTTAAAGAGAACAAAAGAAGCATTCTCCTTGCGTTGCTTTTCATAGCGCTTGTTGTTTATTTTGTTGCCGTTATCATCAGCAACACAACCAAAGCAAAAGCGCAGGAAACAGAGAACAACGCTTCGCTTGCATATCTTGCAAGTGTTACTGACCAGATTGAGAATAACAAAAACAAACTCGAAAATGCAGATAACCCCGATTATATGGAGGAATTTGCAAGAGGCGAAGGTTACGCTTACGCAGATGAACAGGTTTATATCGATTCCCGTAATTAATCGGGGGTTGCATATTGCTTATAAAGAAGTATATTTTTAAACGGAAGGATTTCTTATTCTATGCAAATCGAAGAAGGCGTTATTTTAAGCGGCAAAGTTACAGGCTTAACGGATTTCGGAGCTTTTGTTGAGCTCGAAGGCGGCAAAACAGGTATGATTCATATTTCTGAAGTTGCCCCCAATTACGTTAAGGACATCAGAGAGCATCTGGCTGTCGGCCAGGAGGTTAAAGTTAAGGTTATTTCAGTTTCGCCCGAGGGCAAAATCAGCCTTTCCATCAGAAAGCTTGCAGACCAGCCTGCAGCAGAAAAAGAACCTCGTCAGCCTCAGCAGCAAAGACCTCAGCGCCCCAGGCAGGAGCGCCGTTCGGCTCCCAACGTCTGGAACGGTCAGAAATCCGCACCTTCAACAGGCGAAAAACAGTCGTTTGAAGATATGATGGCTCGTTTCAAGCAGGTCAGTGATGAAAAAATGACAGACTTAAAAAGAGCGGACTCCAAGAGGGGAAGCATGGGCTATTCCAGAAGGGGTTCAAAGCAATAAGCTTTTAACGGGGGCCTGTGCCCCCTGTTTTTTTGGAGGATATCTATGCGTGAGGTTGATGTTAAGCTTGTTGAGCAAGCTGTCAGAGATTTGTGCATAAGCGCAAACAAAATTTTGCCTGCCGATCTTGAAAACAGAATATCAGCCTGCTCCGCGTGTGAAACCTGCGAGCTGCCAAAAAGCATTATGCTCTCGCTTCAGGATAATATTCAGGCGGCAAAGGAGCTTGATATTCCCGTTTGCCAGGATACGGGCATGGCAGTTGTGTTTGCCGAGGTTGGTCAGGACGTTCATTTTGTGGGCGGCGGCTTTGAGGCGGCTGTCAACAAAGGCGTTTCAAGAGGATACGTTGAGGGTTATCTGCGCTGCAGCGTTGTTGCTGACCCTTTGCGCAGAGTCAACACGGGTGATAACACACCTGCCGTTATCCACACGCGTATCGTTGAGGGCGATAAGGTTAAAATCACCGTTGCGCCCAAAGGATTCGGCAGTGAAAATATGAGCTGCCTTAAAATGTTTACACCTGCCGCCACGGCAGATGATATAATTGATTACGTTGTTTCCGTTGCACAGACTGCCGGCAGTAACCCTTGCCCGCCGATGGTTCTCGGCGTTGGCATAGGCGGCACGTTTGAGCAATGCGCTCTGCTTGCCAAAACTGCTCTTTGCAGAAACGTGAGCGAAAAAAACAGCGACGAATTTTATGCTTCAATGGAAGAAAAAATTCTTGAAAAAGTTAATATGCTTGATATCGGGCCTCAGGGCTTCGGCGGGAAAACAACCGCCCTTGCCGTTATGATTGGAGCCCGCCCCACCCATATTGCAGGCTTGCCCGTTGCCGTCAATGTGGGTTG
>JAZNDY010000391.1:0-9710 GCA_045588295.1 Acutalibacteraceae bacterium | reverse complement strand
AAGCTTGCATCGGGGTTTTCTGAAAGAGCTTCGGCAAGAACACTGTTCCATGTGTAGCCGTTTTGCGACTGAACTTCAGTGTCCTCTGTCTGACCGCCAATCTGAATATCACCGATAACGAGAGCTTTATGGTTGCCGAACGATTTGGTCTGATATTTGCAGACCTCGCTCCAACCGCTGTCAGAGTGCCACTGATAATAATAGGTTGAGTTTTCTTTAAGGTCTTTGATTGTTACGCGGCAAACAACCTGTTTATCGGTTTCAGCAGGCGTTGTTTTGCCTGTGAAAAGGGTAGCGTTGTTCATTTCTGCGTTATCCGCAACCAAAACCTCTGCTTTTGCGGTTGCTTTGTCTGCGTGCCAGCAAAGGCTGACCTGTGTTTCGTCTGCGCCGACGCAGAGCATGGGCAGAGTGTTGCCGTCTTTGAGTGAGCCGTAAAGCTCATCCCATTCCGCTTTTGTGATTTCGGTTGCATCAAAGCCCGAAACAGAGAAGATGCCGAGCTGCATAATTAATACGAGCGAAATTACAACTGAAATTAATTTTTTCATTTTTATACCTCCTTTTATTATAGTATTTTAGCAAAACAAAATTTATTTGTAAAGTGGGTATTACTTATTGTCAAGCAACCGTTTTTATGATATATTATAAATTGAGCTGTCGGTGCGGCAAATAAAATTTTCAGACCGATGCAACAAAATCATAAGAATCAGCACACTTAATATAAGAACGGTTTGCTGATTTTTAATCCGGAAGGAGAAAAATTATGCCTAAAATTACGTTTATGGGTGCAGGAAGCACTGTTTTTGCAAGAAACGTTTTGGGTGACTGTATGTGCACACCCGTTCTTTGCGAGAGCACAATCGCGCTTTATGATATTGACGCCGAAAGACTTGAGGACAGCTTCATTATCCTCAGCGCCATCAACAACAATATCAACGAAGGCCGCGCAAAGATTGAAAAATATTGCGGCGTTGAAAACAGAAAGGACGCACTCCGCGGCGCAGATTTTGTTGTTAACGCAATTCAGGTTGGTCTTTATGACCCTTGCACAATCATTGACTTTGAAGTTCCCAAAAAATACGGTCTGCGCCAGACTATTGCCGACACTCTCGGCATCGGCGGCATTATGAGAGGTCTGCGCACCATCCCCGTGCTCAAGGATTTTGCCGACGATATGGAAGAGGTTTGCCCCGACGCATGGTTCCTCAACTACACAAATCCCATGGCTATCCTTACGGGCTATATGCAGAGATACACAAAAATAAAGACAATCGGTCTTTGCCACAGCGTTCAGAGCTGCTCAAAAGACCTGCTTAACGGTCTTGGTATGGAAGATAAGCTTGAGGGCAGAAAAGAGCTTATTGCAGGCATAAACCATATGGGTTGGCTGCTTGAAATTCAGGATAAGGACGGCAACGACCTTTATCCCGAAATCCGCCGCAGAGCTGCCGAGAAGAATGCAAACGAAAAGCATCACGATATGGTAAGATATGAATATATCAAGAACTTCGGCTATTACTGCACAGAGTCAAGCGAACATAATTCAGAATATAACTGCTTCTATATCAAGTCAAAATATCCCGAACTTATTGACAGATATAACATTCCGCTTGATGAGTATCCGCGCCGTTGTATAAACCAGATAAAAGGCTGGAAAGAAGAAAAAGACAGAATCCTTGCTGACGGCAAAATCACTCACGAGCGTTCGGGCGAATATGCTTCATACATAATGGAAGCCATTGTTACGGGCAATCCTTATAAAATCGGCGGTAACGTGCTTAACACGGGTCTTATTGATAACCTGCCTGCCGATGCCTGCGTTGAAGTGCCCTGCCTTATTGACGGCAGAGGCTGCAACCCCTGCCACGTTGGTAAACTCCCCGTTCAGCTTGCTGCAATGAATATGACAAACATCAACGCTCAGCTGCTCACAATCAACGCTGCGGTTACCAAAAAACGTGAAGATATCTATATGGCAGCAATGCTTGAGCCTCACACCGCCGCAGAGCTTTCGATTGACGAAATCAAAGCAATGGTTGATGAACTTATTGAAGCTCACGGCGAATATATGAAGGACTACAAATAAGATAATATCGGCAAAAGCCGTGTTATATAAACAATGAAAGGAGTGTTACAAATGCTTGCAATTCTTGCAATGCTCAGCGACATCCCCACCTATGTTTTAACTTTTGTTGAACAGATTACAGGTAAGGATATGGGTGCAATCAGCACGTTAATCGGTGATATTTTTTCATCAGTTATTGATCTGGTAAGCAAACTCGGCTGATAAGCAAAAACAGAAAGTAACCTCCGATTTCAAAAATCGGAGGTTTTGCTTATCTGTAATTCTTTATATAACATTTATAGAACGCAACGGCGTTTGCAACGGATTTAACGGATATGTTTTCGTTTTCGTTGTGAACGCTGTTAAACTGTTGGGGCGTGAGCTCAATCGGAGCAAAACGCAGGGCACAGGGCGAAACCGCCGTCATATGCCTTGCATCTGTGCCTGCGGTGAGCAGATATGCGCCGCTGACCGTGTGGGGAAAAACTTCGGCAATGCATTCTCTTGTGTAAGCAAAATGCCTGTGCGCCATATCTGCAGGGCGGTAGACCTCGTTTTCTGCGCCGTCTGTAATTTCAATACCGTATTTTTCGGCAATTTTTCTGAACTTCTGAAGCTCTTTTTCAAAATCATCAGTGTTCATCGGTCTGAAATAAGCCTTTGCGGTGCAGATTTTGTCTGTGTTATTGCCGCTGATTTCGGTGAAATAGCAGGTTGTGCCCAGCATTCCGCCTGCCATCGGGTTGATTTTTGGCATAATCGCTTTAACTACGGGCGCAAACAACCACAGGTTTGTAAAAACAACGCTCAACGCAAACGGCATATGCGGCCCAACGTGGTCAAACATTGCTCTGACTTCGGGGTAAAGCTTACGGCGGAAGATTTTGCTTGTGTTTATTTCTTTTATGAAATCTGCCATAACTGAAACGCAGGTGTTTGATGAGCCGTATTTAACCTTGCCGTGTTTTGCTGTGCAGATAAGAGTGCGCCTGCCTTTTTCGTGCACGGCAATCATTGCGCATTTGGGTTTTGTGCCGCCGATGGGTGGGTCGATAATTCCGCCGCCCTCATCGAGCACAGCTTCAAATTCAATGCCCTCTTTTTTGAAATATTCAACGGCAAGAGGAATGCCGTCGCCGAATATTTCTTCATTGTGTGACGAACCGAGCCAGAGGTTTGTTTCAGGCTCAAAGCCTTCTGCAAGAAGCTCTTCAATAGCCTGCATCATTGCAAAAAGCGAGGTTTTGGTGTCCACGGTGCCTCTGCCCCAGATTTCATTGCCGAAAACTTCGCCGCAGAATTCGGGGTGAGTCCATTCACCCTTTGCCGCAACAACGTCGTGGTGCGACATAAGCATAACGTTGCGTGATTTATCCTTGCCCTCGATTTTATAAATCCAGCAATCGTTGCCAAAGGTCATTCTTTTTGCTTTTTTATGAATCAGAGGAAAAAGCTTCTGAACAGTATCGCGCAGTCCGGCAAACTCCGTGTCATCATAACAGCCTCTGACGGAAACGGTTTTGCAGCGAATCATTTCGCCCAGCCTTGCGGCATATTCCGCCTGTATTTCAGGAGGCACGTTTTCTTTTTCCTGCTTTGGTTTGGGGGACTTGGCTCTGATGACGAGCGTTCTGATTATCAGCACCGTTGCAAAAACGGCAACGGCACATAAAGCGGCAACAAAAAATTTCAATATTTCGCCTCGTTTCGTTAGGAATAAGTCAATTATACCATTTAATTGCAACAAATCAACTGCCGCAGTGTGTAATTTTGATATTGAAAAATAAACGCTGTGCTGATAAAATGTATTGCAGATTTGCTTGGAGGTCTTTTTTATGTATTACGGTATGCTTGCCTCAGCGGCGCTTTTGTTTGCACTGCAGTTTTTCTTTAACCAGATGTTTCAGAAAAGCAGGGGCGACGGAATGAATTCTGCCGTTACCCTTTCGCTTTATATGCACGGCATATCCTGCCTGATTATGCTGGTGCTCAACAAATTCCACCTGAATATAACGTGGTTTTCGTTTCTGATGGCGGTTATTTATGCCGCCGTGGTGCTCGGTTACAGCTTTGCGAGCCTTAAGGCGTTTGCAACGGCAAATCTTTCGGTTTTTTCAATTTTTGCTATGCTCGGCGGTATGCTTCTGCCGCTTGCCTACGGTGTGATTTTTCGCCACGAGCCGTTTCCGATAACAAAAATAATCTGCGTTATTCTTATCGGTGTTGCAACGGCGATGAGCTTCGAAAAAGGCAAGAAAAACAAGGGCAATATGAAATATTATCTGCTGGTTTTTGTGCTTAACGGCACTGTCGGCGTTATTTCAACAATTCACCAGACAAAGCCGGAGCTTGCGGTGGACAGCTTCAGCTTTATGGCAACCATCAACCTTTGCGTTGTGGTTTTTTGCACGCTGTTTCAGCTTATCGCTTATAAAAAGCTTACCCGTGTTACCTTCAAGGAATTCGGCTGCAGTGCAGGTTATGCGGTCTGCAACGGCGTGGGTAACCTTCTGTGCCTGATTGCACTTGCTTTACCCGGCACAAATGCATCGGTGCAGTTTCCGATTATTACGGGCGGCACAATGTTCTTTTCAACCGCGTTAAGCATTATCCGCAAAGAAAAACCCTCGGCAAAAACCATTATTGCCGCGCTTGCAGCTTTTGCGGCATCTGTGTTTATTATGTTTTAAGCGGATAATTGTATATTTATAAATATTTTTAAGTTTTTATTGAATATACGGTATAAATATGTTATAATCCGGCTTATGAATGAAGTGTTAACACAAAACCTTACTGTTAACGCATTTTCAAATTCTTTAACCGAAAGGTGATGCGAAAAAATGAAAACAAATTTTAAACGTATCATTGCAATGCTTCTTGCCGTAATTCTTGTTGTCGGCCTGTCTGCTTGCGGTGGAAAAAAGAAAGACAAAGAAGAAGTCACAAACGCTCCCATCGATAAAGCGGCGCTCTCAACCTCTTTCGGCAACCGCCTGATTGCAGAAAAGGTTGGTATGATCAGCCGTGACGGATATGCAACCCAGGAAGCCGGCCTTACTTACACAGAAAACGGCAAAATCGGCATTATTTCATATGAGGGTCTGGTTGATTCAGGCGCAATCTATGCCTCTGTTGACCAGGAAGAAAATTATTTTATAGTACGCAGAACGCTCCCTTCTTCAGAGTTTGATATTGCGGGTCTTAACGCAGCACAGCTTGTTGACTGCTACGGCAAAGTTATTATTCCCGGCACTTTTGCCGCTTTTGAAATTCTCAGCGACAGATACGTTCTTGCAGCAACTGCAGTTCAGCGCATCTTTAATGAAGAAAGCGCACTGATTGCTTATAACCCCAAAGAAGGCACAACAAAAGCATCAGCTTATATGTTTGACATTGCTGACGATGCCTGGTATTCAGGTGTGTGGCAGGTTTATGATATCACAACAGGTCTGCCTGTGCCCGGCGCAACTGCCGACTTCAAAACAACCGTAAACGCAAAAGGCAGATATCTCACAATCAAAGACCAGGCAGGCAATTACGTTAATATAAACGAAAAAGGCGAAGCTATGCCTGATTATGCCTCAGTGTTTGATAACGGCACATATAAGATTGAAGGCAAAATCGGTGACGTTTATGACCAGTTTGGCACAAAACTCTTCAGCTATGATTTAACAGGCTACCAGCCCAAGTATTCATACGGCGATTATTATTCAGCATCAAAATATACTGATAAATATACCTATGCCGTTATGAACAATAAGGGTGAAGTTCTTTCTGAAAACTATGCTGAGTCAGTTGAAATTTATGGCGAACTTGTTTTCTGCGAGGGCAAGATTTATAACCTTAAGGGTGAAAACATTATCAGCGGCACTTATGATTCAGTTACTTATGATGAGCTTTTGGGCAACAACTGGATACTCAGAAAAGGCGACGTCTACACAATGATTGACGCTAAAGGCAATATTTATTATAACGGCGGCGGTGATGGCGTTACTGTCTGGACTGATTATTTCCTTGCAAGCAAGCGTGTGAATAACGAATACTATTGCTATTCTTTCCAGGATAAGGATTACACAGTCAAGGGCACAGCGTTTGGCCCCTGGATTATCAAAACAGACAATGCAAATATGATGTATAACCTTGTTGACGCTATGACAGGCGAAACAATTCTTGAAGGTTATAACCGTTACACAAGCGTTCCGCTTAACGCATACGCTTACTATGTATATGCTGAATTCAACGGCGGCGCAGACGTTTACCTTATGGTTTCAGCAAACCATATTGAAGACGTTGTTGATAAAAAGACAAACCTTAACGATGATCTCAGCAAAGCTTTTGAGGAAGCGGGCATTTCAGTAACCGTTGACAAGATAAACGGTGAAATTGCGCTTGACACCTCAATTCTGTTTGGCGGCGACTCTGCTGAGCTTACAGCAGAAGGCAAAGCTATCCTTAACACGTTTATTCAGACCTATGCAAACGTTATTTATTCAGAAAAATACAGCGGCTTCATCACCAAGACTCTGGTAGAAGGTCACACTGCTCCTCTTGCAGGCAGCACGTATGCAAGCGGCTATGCACTTTCAGTTGAAAGAGCAACAAACGTTATGAATTATTGCCTTTCACCCGAAGCCGGCATGGACCCCTCATCACCCATGGCAACAACAATGGAAGCAGTTGGTTATTCAAACAGCCAGCCGATTTATGATGAAAACGGTGAAGTTAACCTTGAGGCATCACGCCGCGTTTCGTTCCGTTTCCTTGTAAGCGTTGAGTTCTGATAATTAACAGAAAAATTCAATCAAACAGCTTTTACGGCTGCTCTGCAAAATGCGGGGCAGCCGTTTTTTTACATATAACGTTGTGATTTTGCGTTTAAAAGTCCGTTTTATGGTACATATCAGCCGCTATAATAAAGACATAAGATAAAACAAAGCCAAAAACAAAGGAGAAAACGCAATGAAACTTTTAGACAGTATTTATAAATTTCTGCTTGGTGATGACACTGACGTTCCGTTTGATGACCTTGAAGAAGACGTTGTTGAGCCTGAAACTCAGAAACCTGTTCTGCGCCTCGTAACGGATTACGATGCCGCCTGAATTTTGCAAAACAGCCGGTGTGCATTCAAAACTTTCACTCACTTTTCATTTATATTCACTATTCCTTTTTTATCCCACCGGCTTTTTGATAGCGGGTTTGTTGCTTGCCCGCAAAAAGGGAGCTGTTCAAACGAACAGCTCCCTGATTCATTATTCTTCAAATTTAACAAGCTTGTTTTCTGTGCCCGATTCAATGATTGCTTCAACAAGCTTCATAAGCCTGCGCTGCTGGTCGTGGGTAACAATAACATCTTCTTCACCTTTAAGGTAGGCAAAGATATTCTTATAATATCCGCTCCAGTCGGTTTTGGCAACGTCAAGGGGATAGGTTTTGATTGTGTCATCCGTGCGGGGAGCCATGGTTTTGGTTATGCCTGCACCTGCAACAATCGGAACTGCATCGCGGTTTTCCCAATCGCTGACTTTAACGATTTTTCCGTTAACATCCCAGTCGTTGATTACGGCGGAACCGTTTTCGCCGAGAACATACCACAGGGGCAGTTCAATGAAGTTGCTTGTTGCAACCTCAACAAGGAAAGAAAGACCGTCATCAAAAATCAGGGTTGCTCTGAAGCCATCGTCACATTTTTCGTTTGTAACGTAAGTGAGCTCGGCATAAACTGAAACAAGCTTTCTGGGCATAGTCATCATCAGAGCCTGGTCAAGCAGATGAATGCCCCAGTCAAGCAGCATACCGCCGCCGTGCTCAGGTTGGTTGCGCCAGTCGCCCGGAATACCTCTTGAGCCGTGAACACGGGATTCGATTCTGAAAATTTTGCCCAGTGTGTTTTCTTCCATCAGTTTTCTGACAGAAAGATAGTCCTGATCCCAACGCCTGTTCTGATGAACCGTGAAAAGTTTGCCGCAACGGTTTGCGCAGGCAATCATTTCTTCAAGCTCGCCGCTGTTCATTGCAACAGGCTTTTCGCTGATAACGTTTTTGCCTGCCTCAAGAGCAGCAATCGCAATCTCTCTGTGAACGTCGTTCGGTGTTGCGATTGTAACAAGGTCTATTCTTTCGTCAGCAAGAAGCTCTTCCCTTGAAGCAAATGCGTGGATGCCTTTTTCTTCAGCAAGAGCGCATCTTGCAGGGTTAATATCATAAATGCCTACAAGTTCAGCGCAGTCACCGAATTCGTCTTTGATTTTTCTTGTGTGCCAGCTGCCCATGCCGCCGTAGCCGATAACGGCACAGCCGAATTTATTGTTTATCATTAGAAAATACGCCTCGGTTCAAATCTGATTATCATACCCACCACATTTCGCCTGTGGATTCTTTGAGAATAATATTCTGCAGGAACGAAACTGCCTTTGAAAGGCCTTCGTTCTGGCTCATAAGAGAATCCTCGTGCTCAATGCTGATTGCGTAATCATAACCGACCATACGCAGGTTTGAGATGATTTCTTTCCAATATGCATTGTCATTACCGTAGCCGATTGTGCGGAAAATCCAAGAGCGGTTGATTTCGTCACCGTAAGGCTTGTTATCAAGCACGCCGTTGACTGCGGTGTTATATTTATCAATCTTTGTATCTTTTGCGTGGAAGTGGAAGATGGCATCGCCGAGCTTGCGGATGCAGGCAACAGGATCCATACCCTGCCAGATAAGGTGGCTGGGGTCAAAGTTTGCACCGATTTCGGGGCCGACTGCTTCGCGAAGGCGAAGAAGGCTCTCTGTGTTATAAACGCAGAAGCCGGGATGAAGCTCAAGCGCAATTTTGTTAACGCCGTGAGCCTTTGCAAAAGCAACAAGGTCTTTCCAGTAAGGGATAAGAACCTCGTTCCACTGCCATTCAAGGATTTCACCGAAATCGTTGGGCCAGGGGCAGGTTACCCAGTTGGGATATTTTGCGGTTTCACAGTCACCGGGACAACCGGAGAACGTGTTAATCTGGTTCAAGCCGAGCTTTTCTGCAAGCAGAATGGTGTTTCTGATGGTTTTGTCATAATCAGCGGCAATTTCTTTGTTGGGGTGAACGGGGTTGCCGTGGCAGGAAAGCGCGCTGATCTGAACGTCATATTTTTTAAGCAGAGCTTTGAATTCTTCAAGCTTTGCTTCGTCTGCAAGCAGTTCTTCGGGGTTTGCGTGAGCATTGCCGGGGTAACCGCCGCAGCCGATTTCAACCATCTCGATGCCGAGTGATTTGAAATATTTGAGAGCCTCTTCAAGAGAGAGGTTTGAAAGCAGGGTTGTAAATACGCCGAGTTTCATCTGTTTTTCTCCTTATTATGAACGTGAAATATAATCGGGTGCGGGCAACGCCCACACGCAACCATTCACTCTTCACTATTCATTATTAATTTAAATAATAGTCTTGAGGTAATTTATACTTCTTGTGATATCCTCAAAGCCGGTGGGCACGGGGTCATCGTTTTCAACAATAATCCATTCAAGGCCGATTTCTTTTGCTGCTTCAATAACAGCAGGGATATCGCAGTTGCCTTCGCCAAGAGCCATCGGCTTGCCGTCGATGCCGTCTTTAACGTGAATGAGAGGCAGGTTATCTTTCTTTGCCTTAAGAAGAGCGCGGTTATCTTCGCC
>JAZNDY010000390.1:0-4999 GCA_045588295.1 Acutalibacteraceae bacterium | reverse complement strand
AGAGGAGATTAAAAGACATAATTCTGAACATATTATTTACCTCCGTTAAAAAGTGTTAATTTAACAGTGATCGGGAAATGGTCAGATGCAAAAATATGGTCGATAAAGCCTGAATCGATGCGGCTTGACTCAACAGACTTAACGTAGCCGTTAACAAAAATATAGTCAATCGGCTCTGTTGAAGGGATAACAACGTGGTAACCGTGATAGGTTGAATGGCTGTCACGTTTTTTTGCAAGATATTTTGTGTCTTTGAGACCGCAAGCGAGGAGATTGTTATAGTTTTCCGAACCTTCACTGAGGTTGAAGTCACCCGTGAAAACAACAGGGATATCGGGCGCGATTTCTGCTATTTTTGCAGAAACAAGCTCAACGGATTTGGTGGGAGCTTCTGCGCCTACGTGGTCAAAATGAACGTTGAAATGAGCGTAAACAAAGCCTGTTTCCTTATCTTTGAGAATTGCATAGGTGCAGATTCTTTCGCAGGCGGCATCCCAGCCTTTTGAAGGCACATCGGGTGTTTCAGAGAGCCAGAAATGGCCGGATTCAACAAGGTCATATTTATCTTTCAGATAAAAAATTGCGCTTGCTTCACCTTTTTCAACGCCGTCTTCTCTGTATTTTTCAACGTGGGCGTATTCAGGCAGACCTGCGGCAATTATTTCAACCCAGTTCTTGTCCGTTTCCTGGAAACCGACGGAATCGGGCATTTTTTCTTTAACTGTGCCGATGATGTGGGGAGCTCTTTTTTCAACGGCTCTTAAGCCGCTACCACTGATTTTAACATTATATGTCATAATTGTCAAATTTTGTTCAAGAGCTTCCTGCGCAATGGGGTTAGGGTTAACGTTTGTAAGCTCAAGGCCGGGTGTTGTGCCCGAGGGAGTCTGGGGCACTATGAATGAGATAATCGCAGTAAAAAATGCGATTATAGCTTGCATAGCTTTAAAATACATAAAAAAGCTCCTTTCAGTTGAACATAGTCAGTGTTGATATAACTGCGTGGTGGTCTGAGGGATAAATGCCGTTAAGCTTGTTGCGGTCAACGGTGTAGCTGCTGACCGATTTAACAAAACCGTTCACAAAAATATAGTCAATGGGCAGGTCTTTTGCCGTGAGGTCTGAATAACCGTGGAAAGTGCCGCCGTTATCTTCTGAACCCGAAAGAACTCTTGTGTCTTTAAAACCGCTTGAAAGAACGGATTTATACATATCGCTCTCAATGTTTTCGTTGAGGTCGCCCGTGAAAACAACAGGCATATTCGGCGCGATTTCGGCAACTTTCTGCGTAACAACGGCAACGGATTCCATTCTTGCAACAACGCCCATATGGTCAAAGTGAGCGTTGAAATGGGCATATGTGAAGCCTGTTTCTTTATCCTTGAGAACGGCATAGGTGCAAACTCTGTTAAACATCGCATCCCAGCCTTTTGAAGGCTTTTCAGGTGTTTTGGAAAGCCAGAACGTACCGCCGTCAACAAGCTCATATTTATCTTTTTTATAGAAGATAGGGCTTGCCTCGCCTTTGCGCTTGTTGCTTCTGCCGTCACCAACGTAGCCGTAATCGGGGAACATTTCTTTAAGCATAGCATACCACTCAACGGTAACTTCCTGCATGCCGAAAGAATCGGGGCTATATTTTGTAACGTTTTCAAGAATAAGCGGTTTTCTGTTTTCCGGCGATTTTTCGCCTGTGCCGCCCATATAGATGTTATAGGTCATAACCGTAACTGTCTGTTCGATTTTAGCTTCAGGCAGTGTTGACGGGTTGACCGCTGTGATGGGCGTGGGGGTGTAAAACATTGAAAGAACGAAGGTTACCACACTGAAAAAAGCGGCAATAATTTTGTCAATCATTTTTATTTTCCCTTTCCTGTTGATTATTTGCAGAAAGCTTCAAGAGCCGAGATATCAAGAATATCAATGTTTTCGGCGCCTGAAATAACTTTCAGAATATCCTTTGCCATTGTGAGCGTGCCGCTTGCTTCACCGCTTTCGGAATTGAGAACGATAATCGGGTCGTGAACGCTCAAACGGAGCAGAAACCAACCGTTTCCGCAGGTTTTGTCTGTGTTTATGCGAATGCCTTCGTGGTTATCCTCACAGGCTTTCCAGCCTGCGTGTGTTTTTGATTCTTTTTCAAACAGAGTGATGATTTTTTCGCCCTCGGGTCTGAAATCGTCACAAAGGATTTTGAAGCGGAGTTCTTTTTCTTCTTTGGGCTCACGCAAGTCAGAAATCAGGCTTTCGAGGCTCATACCTTTTTCTGCAAGTGCCGCCGCTTCAATAATAAGCTTTGTTATCAGGTATGCGCCGTCATCAAGAAAATAGTTTTCTGCAAACGCGGCGTGGCCTGAAGTTTCCATTGCAAGAGGGCAGGGAATGCCGTTTTGGCAAAGCTCAAGCTGTTTGTTGATAACGTTTCTGTAGCCTCTTTTGAAACGAAGATGAACACCGCCGTTTGCTCTTATGAATTCGGCAAGACCGTCAGACGTAACGCTGTCTGTAACAATTGTGCCGCCCTTGCAGCCGTCAAGAGCAACCTTTGAAGCGAGGGCAACAAGGCGGTTGCGGTTAATTTCAAAACCACCCTTGCCGACGCAAGCGGCTCTGTCAACGTCAGTGTCAAAAATCACGCCGAAATCAGCACCTGCATTTTTGGTTGCGTTTGAAATGCATTCCATAGCCTCTGCGTTTTCGGGGTTGGGAGCGTGGTTGGGGAAGTTGCCGTCAGGCTCAAGGTATACACTGCCTGTAACGTCTGCGCCGAGAGGAGCAAGCACGTCGGTTGCATAGAATCCGCCAACACCGTTACCTGCATCAACAACAATCTTCATACCTTTGAGCGGATGCTCGCGGTCAAGCTTGCTGTCAACGCCGCTGATTATCATATTACGCAGAATTTCTGCATATTTCTTCATAAAGTCACAGGCGACACACTCACCGTTAAGCGAGCCTGTGGGGTTTTCCGTTTCACCTGCTGTTTTAAGAATATCTGCAATGTCACTGCCGTCAAGACCGCCGTCACGGGTAAAAAACTTAAGTCCGTTTCTGTCTTTGGGGTGGTGGCTTGCCGTTATCTGCACAGCACCGTCACAACCCATCTCAACCGTTGTCATAAACATTGCGGGCGTTGAGCAAAGACCGCAGTCCGCAACGCTGATGCCGTTTGACGTGAGAGCTTTGATAACGGCTGATTTTATTCTCTCGGCAGAAAGCCTGCTGTCGTGACCGACTGAAACATAAAGCTTGTCCTTGCCTGTTTTTGCTTTAAGCCATTGAGCAAAAGCAAAAGCCGAGCGCATAACCATAATATCGCTCATAAAGAGGGAATCGGATTCGTCGCCGAGTGCATATCCTCTTATATCGCTGCCGCTTTTGAAACGGGCATAATCAGCCATAATTATCTCTCCTTTGAGTAGTAACTGTCAGAAACTTTAAGCATAAAGCTGTACATCGGCGCATAAGCCTTATAAGCCTTGCGCAGAATGCCGATTATTGTTTCATCCTCAAGGTCTTTCATATTACCTGAAGCGTTTATGAAATAGATTTCTTTGCAATTATAGTATTCCTCAAGTCCTTGCGGACAATCAGGTTGAGGGCGTTTATACTGTCTGCCGCAAAGACGGGCACCCGAGTTTTCGCAGCTTATTGCCGCTCTGATGAATTCTTCGCTGTCTTCACGCAGGAATTTTCTGAATTCAGCCATAAGACCCGGCTCTTCGCCAAAAAAACCAATGCCGTATTCATACGCCCCCGGTGAAACCTCAAGCCACATACAGGGGTAACCTCTCCACCGGTGCTTGTCACGCATAAACATTATCCACATATTCTCTCTGTAAAGAGATTTATCCTTTGAATAACGTGTGTCGCGGCGAATGCGTGACACCATTTTTGTTGGTATTGTATTCATCAAAGGGTCAAGCGAAAGCATTTCTTCGCCAAGAATGCCTGCAATCTGGCGCATGGGCACTGTCATTTTTGCTTTCAGCTCTTCCTTATGCTCGTCATAATAAGCCTTGGAGTTGCGGAATCGGTTATCCGCCATCATAAACAGAGCATCGCTTGTTATGCCGTTATAATTCATTATATCAGACCTTCCCTGAAAAGCTTTTGTGCCGCAAGCATAACCGCCGTTTTTGCGCTGCTGAAGTTGATTCCGCCCTGAAGCCACACAGCAAAAGGCTCGCGCAGGGGAGCATCGGCAGAAAGCTCGATTGACGAGCCCATAATGAATGCGCCTGCAGCCATAATAACCTTGCTGTCATAGCCGGGCATATCCCACGGCTCAGGCACAACGAAAGCATCAACAGGGGCGCCTGACTGAATTCCCTGGCAAAAAGCAACAAGCCTTTCAGGGGTTTTGAGGCAAAGAGCCTGAATGATGTCGTGGCGGCTTTCGTTGCTTGAGGGTGTAACCTCGAATCCGAAATCCTCAAACATAGCTGCGGCAAAAACTGCTGTTTTAAGAGCACTGCCCACAACGTTGGGTGCGTTGAAAACGCCTAAAAACATATTTCTGTTTTCATCAAGCGAACAACCGACTTCTTTGCCGAGGCCGGGGGTGGTTGCTCTGTATGCGCAAAGCTCAACAAGGTCTTTTCTGCCGGCGATATAGCCGCCTGTTCTTGCAAGCGCACCGCCTGCATTCTTAATAAGTGAGCCTGCAATTATATCTGCGCCAACCTCTGTGGGTTCACGTGTTTCAACAAATTCGCCGTAGCAGTTGTCAACCATAACCACGGCATCGGAATTCGCCTTAACAATTTTAACGATTTTTCCGATTTCATCAACAGAAAGGCTCGGGCGCAGGCTGTAGCCTCTTGAACGCTGGATATAAACCATTTTGGGGTTGGTTTTGACTGCTTCTTCAATTGCCTTGAGGTCGGGTCTGCCGTCTGCGCCAAGATCAACCTGCGCATAGCTCACGCCGAATTCCTTGAGCGAACCCATTCCCTCGCCGCTTAAACCGATAACGCTGTGGATTGTGTCATACGGT
>JAZNDY010000389.1:0-2389 GCA_045588295.1 Acutalibacteraceae bacterium | reverse complement strand
TCATAAACCGATTGCTTTGCCTCAAACTCTATTTGCATTGCGCGCTTTTCGCATTGCTGTGCAAGCTCGGCAGAGTTGCTGTAATTGCCAAGCGCCTCAAAAAGCTTTTTGGCATCGTAGAATTGAGTATAGATTTTTGCTGAATTCATTTTTGCAACGGCATCGTTATAGCGGCAGCGAAGCTCCGCTTCAAAAGCACGCCTTTTTATGGCTTCAACATAACCGCCAAGCTCTGCCTTAAGCTCGTCACTGCCGAAGCGGACTGCCTTGGCAAAATTTGCGTTATTTTCAAAAGATACCTCAGCGTTGGCAAGTGTTTCTCTTTTTCTTGCGCCAAGCTCCGCCATAAGCTTGCCCAGATATGCTTCTGCACACTCGGGGTCAGTGTCAAGCACCTTTTCGCAATATTCATAAGCGGTTTTAAAATCACCGTCTTCAAGAAACATAAACGCACGCTTGAGCAAGGGCGCAACGTTAACAACCCCTGCAACAGCGGCAGGCTCTGCGGCAACGGATGCCGCAACGGGTGCGCCGCCGATAACCTTTTTGATGCCCCTTACAACGTCGTTAACAAAGCCGATTTTGCCCATATCCTGCGCCTGAAGATGTGAAAATTCCTCGGGCAAATCATACGCGTCCATATCACGGTAGCAAGGTATGAGCAGCTTTGAACGGTCTGTTTTCATCAGCTTGAGATAGCGTGACCACTCGTTTTTGACCCACACCGCCTCAAAATGCTCCGGCTTTGTGCCGACAACGAGCATTACCTTTGAGCTGTTGAGCGCAGCAAAAATATAAGGCTCATATTCATAACCAAGCTTATCCTCAAGAGTGATTGCGGCATAAAATACCTTTAACCCCTCCTGCGTAAGCTGATAATAGATATCGTTCGCAAGGGCGCTGTCAACAGTGCGCTTGCCGTTTGCATCCGTTTCTTTGTAACAGATAAAAACGTCAAACGGCTTTTCGTTGCTGACAATTGTAAGAATATCCTTTTGCAGGTTTGCTATCTGCTCTGCCTGCGCCTTATAAACCCCTGCCGAAACGGGGTCTGCGTTTGCCATTGCCGCAAGGTAATCCACGTCTGAAAGCACGGCTTCAAACTGCGTTCTGTGGCAAGTGGGGATTCTTTTATAAGTCTTGGGGTCTTCAACGTATTCGATGCCGTATTTGCAAAGAACAAGTCCCCAATGCGCCTCTGAATCGTTATTATCCTCATTGAGGATTTTTTCATAAACCTCTGCCGCCTTATCAAACTCGCACTTGATACGAAGGTTATTTGCGCGGTTAAAAAGGTTTGTGATTACCTCATCGTTTTTCTTTGGCAAGGTCTGAACGGAGCCGCAATATTCACAGGTTGAAACACTGCTTTCGCCCACGGTTTCCAGATTGCCGCCGCACATTTTACATTTAAAAATTGCCATATCCCTTCTCCGTCAAAGACTTATCTTTTTGTCATTTTGCAAAGTGCGTTTCTGTCTTCAAAAAGGTCAATTGCCTGCAGTGTGAATGCTTTTGCGTTTGCAACGTCGCCGCTGTTAACGCAAGCAATGACAGAGGTGATTTTATCTGTGATTTCTGCCTCAATATCATAAAGAGCTTCGTTTGAAACAGGGTCGCTGTATTTTGCGATTTCGCTGAGTTTATAAACAAGAGCATAGAGCTCTCTGTCTTCAACACGGCGAAGAATGCTGTCCACACTGACTCTGAAGGTTTTGACCTGGGCTGTTTTTCTTGCTGTTTCTTCTTCAATCTTTGTAACGTTATCTCTTGTTGAATCGTTAACAAGAACAAGGATAACGAAAACGCCGAAGAGGACTGTGCATAAAATCCATACAAGCCATATGGGAAAATCGTTATCAACAAAGAAAGTCATAACGAAGAAAATAAACGAAAGAACAAGCTGAACGCCTGCATAAATATAGCCGAGAGCCACAACGGGGTGAGCATAAACTTTATCTCTGAGAGACTGTGTACCGCACAAGCCAAGCACGGAAACACCGATCTGGGTTACGATTGAAAGGCCGCCGAAAAGGTATGCAGGCCAGAAAATGTCTATTTCACGGTCAAAGGGAATTGCGAATGCGAGAATGTTATAAATTGCAAAAACTATTGCGTAGATAATTACGTTGACTGTTATTTTCTTACTGTTCATCATTATTCCTCCTGTTACCGCAATTTGAGCAGAAATTGCCGTCTATATCTTTTTTGCCGCATGAGCAATCCCAGGTTGAGGGAACTTCGGGTTTCTTGGCTCCGCAGTTGGAGCAGAAATTGCCGTCAATGCCTGTTTTGCCGCAGGCACAGTCCCACGTTGTTACCTGGGGTTCAGGCTTCTTTGAACCGCAGTTGGGGCAGAAATTGCCGTCAATACTCATTTTGCCGCAGG
>JAZNDY010000388.1:0-5681 GCA_045588295.1 Acutalibacteraceae bacterium | reverse complement strand
CGCTCAAAAAGCTCGGCTATAAAACAGGCATTATGGGCAAATGGCATCTGGGTCTTAAAGACGAATGCCGCCCAAACGCAAACGGATTTGATGAATTTTCAGGTTTTCTTGCTGGCTGTGTAGATTATTATTCTCACATTTTTTATTGGGGTATGGCTGACGGAAACACAAACCCGACCCATGACCTTTGGGAAAATGACGAAGAAGTTTATGAAAACGGAGAATACCTGACCGAACGCATAACAAGAAAAAGCGTTGAATTCATTCGCAGACACAGCGAAGAGCCTTTTATGCTTTACGTTGCATACAACGCACCGCATTACCCGATGCACGCACCGGATAAATATATAAAGCGTTTTCCTTACCTTGCAAAAGACAGGCAGATTATGGCGGCGATGATAAGCGCGGTTGACGATGGTGTTGGCGAAATCAGAAACGAGCTTGAAAGACTTGGTCTGCTTGAAAACACTATCATTTATTTTCAGAGCGATAACGGCCCATCAAGAGAATCACGCAACTGGCTTGACGGCACGCAGGATTATTATTACGGAGGCACGGCAGGTGTTTTCAGCGGCCACAAATTCAGCCTTTTTGAGGGCGGCATAAGAATCCCTGCTATTTTAAGCTGGTACACACACACAAACGTTGCCGTTGAAAATGCGCCGCATATTTCAACCGACATCTTCCCCACCCTGCTTGAGCTTTGCGGCGGCAATGCCGATGAATATGAGCTTGACGGAATGAGCCTTGTACCGATAATTGACGGCACAGGCAGTGCCGAGCACGATTATCTTTTTTGGGAGATGGAAGGTCAGACCGCTGCAAGAAAAGGCAAATATAAGCTTGTGCTCAATGGTCAGCTTGTTGAGGGCGAAGAACAACGAGCCGAAGTATTTCTTTCTGACCTTAAAGCCGACCCGGGCGAAAAGCATAACCTTGCAGACGAATTGCCCGAGCTTTGCAACGAGATGAAAGAAAAGGCACTTGAATGGAGAAACGGCATAGAAACCGTTTGGGATAAAAAGTTTGCCAAGAACTACAGTTTAACATAAAACGAGGTATATTATGACAACACAGGAATATCTGAAGCTCATTGATGAGGTTAACGAAAACGGCAAATACAAAGCTGATTGGGCGTCGCTTTCTGACCACAAAGTGCCCGAGTGGTATATGAAAGATAAGCTTGGCGTGTTTATCCATTGGGGCGTTTATTCCGTTCCTGCTTACGGCAATGAATGGTATTCAAGAGGAATGTATGACAAAACTGTGCGTGAATTCGAGCACCACAGAAAAACCTGGGGCGAACAAAAAGATTTTGGGTACAAAGATTTTATTCCTATGTTCAAGGCAGAAAAATTTGACGCCGCTGAATGGGTTTCACTTTTTAAAAAAGCAGGTATGCGTTACGTTATGCCTGTTGCCGAGCACCACGACGGCTTTGCGATGTATAAGACGGATTTCAACCGATGGAATGCCGTGAATATGGGTCCTTGCAGAGACGTTACGGGCGAAATCGAGGCTGAATGCAAAAAGCAAGGGCTCACCTTCTGCGCTTCAACACACAGAGCGGAACATTATTTCTTTATGAATCCCGGCAGACTTTGCGAAAGCGACGTCAATGACGAAGCATACGCCGATTTTTACGGACCAGCGGTATATAAAGAAGAATTTGACCCCGATATTATCCATACAACAACAGCAGACACATATTCAACGGGTGCAAGCAAGGAATGGCTTGAGGATTGGCTTGTGCGCACCTGCGAGCTGATTGACAGGTATCAGCCGTCAGTGCTTTATTTTGACTGGTGGATTCACAACCATTCGTTCAAACCTTATCTCAAAAAGCTTGCGGCTTATTATTATAACCGCGCAGAGGAGTGGGGCAAGGAAGTTACAATCAACTATAAGCACGAGGCTTTTCCGCCCACGGTTGCAACCTTTGACGTTGAGCGCGGCGCTTTAACAGACATCTCCCCTATATATTGGCAGACGGATACCGCCATAGGCAAATGCTCCTGGGGATACAGAGCGGATAACGAATATAAATCCTCACGTCAGGTTATCTGCGACCTTGTTGATATTGTTTCCAAAAACGGCAACCTGCTTATCAACATCGGGCCAAAATCAGACGGCACCATCACAGATGAAGAAACAAAGGTGCTGCTTGATATGGGTGAATGGCTCTCTGTTAACGGCGAAGGCATCTACGGCACAACTTATTGGAAGCAATTCGGCGAGGGAAAAGTCAACGCACAGGAAGGCTTTTTCAAAGACGGTGACGAAAAAGCTTTTACAAGCAAGGATTTCAGGTTCACTTATAAAAACTGTTATCTTTACGCTTTTCAGATGCGTCCGTCAGAAACGGTTGAAATCAAAACACTCAGAAAGCACAACCCTCACGATTATCTTATTGAGAGCGTTGAGCTTTTGGGCAGTGATGAAAAAATTGATTTTGTGAGAGACGAAGAAGCTCTTAAAATTAAAATCAAAGGCGAATTCAAAAACGATTTACCCATATGCTTTAAAATTGCAATAGGATAACAGACAGACATAAAATATGCCCCGGCTAAAACAAAGCCGGGACATTTTCTGTAATTTAGAGAATGAATCTGAACGCATAGATTACAACATTCAGAATGTTGTTAAGAATAAACCTTGCAAACTTGAAAATATACGGAAATTCAAACGTCCAGTCATCAAAGGTATCAAGAGAGCCGATAAGCGATGAATCATAAGTAATTTCAGGGTTTTTGAACGCCTTGGTTTCCATCTTCATAATGCAAAGATTCTTGCAGGCTTCACGCAAAGCCGTACCAAAGCCGACGGGGTCTTTTGCATAAGCAAGCTTAATGGCTGATTTATGCTGAACAACCTGCAAAGCCCACATACCCGTGAGCATCGTATCGTTACCGTTATAAACGGCAAGAACAGGGCTCATATAGCCGCTGCCTGTAAAGTTTGTGGAATAGTCTGAAACAACAAAGCCGTTAAATCCCCATTCTTCACGCAGGAGATCCTTAAGCAAAGCAGAGCTTGAGCCGCACCATTTTGTGCCGATGCGGTTATATGCCGACATAATTCCCTTGGGAGTTGCTTCTTTAACGGGAATTTCAAATGCCTTAAGATAGATTTCACGCATAGCCTGCTCATCGCACCACGTGAACACGCCGTTGCGGTGTGATTCCTGGTCATTGAGCGCAAAGTGTTTGATTGTTGTTACAAGGCTTTGTGAATTAGCGCCCTTGATTATTTCAGCCGCCATAACGCCCGAGATAATCGGGTCTTCTGAGAAATATTCAAAGTTTCTGCCGCCCCTTGGGTTGCGGTGAATGTTTGCACCCGGAGCATACCAGGTATCAGTGCCCATATCGGCAGCTTCTTTGCCCGCACCCTCACCCATTTCATAAGCAAGCTCAACGTTCCACGTGCAGCCGATTGCAGTTGCGCAAGGATATGCGGTGCCGCTGTCTGTATAAACCAGACCGTTTCTGCCCTTAACGCTGGAAGGGCCGTCGTTATCCATTGTATGAGGAATGCCGAGGCGCTCAACGCCGTGGGTCTCATATCCGCCGTTAATAACAAGCATTGTCATTTCTTCAAGAGTGAGCTGGTCAAGGAAATCATCCCAAAGAGATTCATCCTTTGCAACATCCTGAAGGGTGATTGTTTTATCATATTTAACGCCCGTCTTGGGAGCTTCACCGTCTGTTACAGGCTCGGGAACTTTATCAACATCAATAAGATAATCATCTGCGTTAAGCTCACGCAGTTCAGGATAAGTGCCGTCAACGTCAGCCCTGGACATAATTTCATAGCCGCTGTAAACGTCTTCAAACAGGTTTTCAATTTCAGTGCCCGTTACAGGATCATTTTTGATAACCTTTGTTTCTGCAATTTCAAAATCATAGGTTGCAAAGTGTTCTCTGACGTTATCGGCAACAATGATTTTATATATGCCATCTTCAAGCACCCAGGCTTCATTGGCTTTACAGTCATATGAAGCCATATCGTCTGTTTTGAACGTTACGGTAAGAGTTTCGCTTTCACCGGGTTCAAGCACAGCTGTTTTGGCAAAGCCGCCAAGGCAGATTGCGCTTTTTTCAATTCCGCCTTCGTTATAAGGTGCACTGTAATAAAGCTGAACAACCTCTTTGCCTGCAACGTTGCCCGTGTTTGTAACGTTAACCTCAACGGTGATTGTTTCGGCATCAAAAACGGTTGAAACAACCTCTTTTTCAAAGCTTGTGTATGAAAGACCGTAACCGAAAGGATACTGCACCTTATCTTTTGCAAAGGTTTCAAAATAACGGTATCCAACGTAAATGCCTTCATAATATTCAACAAAGTGCTTACCGCCGTTATAGGAGTAACTGCCAAAGCATTCGCTTGAAGGATGATCTTCAATACTGTAAGCGATTGTGTCTGTAAGTCTGCCTGAAGGATTAACCTTGCCGTTAAGCATCTGCGGCACGGCGGTCATACCGAATTCGCCGGGAATCCAGATTATTGCGGCAGCTTTGATGCTTTCATATTCATCAATCCAGCCCATTTCCATAACGTTACCGATGTTGAAAAGAACCACAACGTTTTCAAAAACGCTTGTCACCTTGTCAATCATAGCTTTTTCGTCATCAGAAATGCTTAACGTTTCAACCGTGTGGTCTGTGCCCTCTGCACTTGTGCGGCTGATAACGATAACAGCAGTGTCAGAAAAAGCAACGGCATTTGCAAGAAGCTCATCCGTTAAATGCTTGGGGTTCATTTCTTCAAGGGTATTCTTTGCAAGGAGCACCTGAAGAAGATTATTTATAACGGTGTTATCGGTTTTGGGGAGTTCATTTGAAAGGCAGTGTTTTTCATAAAGTGCACGCAGCTCAGTGTTATATTCAATCCCCTCTGCTTCAAAAGCTTCATAGAGAGTAACGGGGTCATCGGTTGTAATTGCGCCCGAGCCTGCACCGCCAAAGAATGGGCAAACCGAGCCTGCACCGAATATATTGACCTTTTTATTGTTTTCAAGCGGAAGAAAATTGTTTTCATTTTTCAGAAGAACAATGCCCTCGCTTTCAATCTGCACGGCAACCTCGCGGGTTTCTGCAATAATCGCAGGGTCAACGTCACCGCTTGTTGCAAAAGTAAGATTGCCTGTCATAAGAAACATCACAAGCACAAGCACAAGCGATATGGCTTTAAGCGTTCTTTTTTTCATCATAACACCTCTTTTTTCAGATTACATAATAATTATACAATTTATTTTATTCCACTGCAATACAGAAAAACAAGTCGATGTGTTTGATTTTAGTCATTACGTCTCGCTGTTGTTCATTTGTTAATCAGATAAACCGTTGACTGAAAAGAGAACGGATGTTATATTATAATTAAAATGAAAGGAGAACATAAAATGAAAAAATTAACCTCTGTTATTTTAAGCGCAGTGTTCATTCTCAGCTTATTCTGCACCAACGTATATGCACAAGAAGACAAAAAGTTTTATCTAGTGCTTGGCGATTCGATAGCATACGGTTCGGGCGTTTCAAATTCCCGTGAAGCTTGCTATGGAAAAATCGTTGCCGACACAAACGGATATGACTATGCAAACCACGCCGTGCCCGGCCACACAACAACCAATCTTATCAACCGCCTTAAGGATAAAACGGTAATTGCTGACCTGAAAAAGGCAG
>JAZNDY010000387.1:0-4886 GCA_045588295.1 Acutalibacteraceae bacterium | reverse complement strand
ACTCTTTCGCCCTTGCCGTCGCCCTCGCCGTAATGTTTTTCAACGTATTTAACCTTTGCATTTTTGCCGATGTGGAAAGTGTGGATACCGTCGTGCTGCGATTTTTCATCACCGCTGTTGTGAATTCCGCAGCCTGCAACGATGAGCACGTCGGCATCGTCACCGATATAAAAATCGTTATAAACAAGGTCGCTGACGCCGGCTTCCGTGATGATAACGGGGATGTGAACGCTCTCGTTTTTTGTGCCGGGAGCGATGATGATATCAATGCCGGGCTTGTCTTCTTTTGTAACAATCTCAATGTTTGCGGTTGAACGCCTTGAAAGACCGCCGCCGTTTTTGCGGATGTTATATGCGCCTGCAGGGATTTCGTGCAGGTTGGCTATAGCTTCAAGAAGGTTGATGTCTGTTTTGTTCATTATTCGCCTGCCTCCTTTCCTCTGAAACCGCAGTTTTCGCTGAATTCGCCCATAAGCGCAGGGAAAACCTCATCTTTTGTGCCGATTGTTCTGACCTTGCCGTCAGCAATAACAATCATTGTATCAGCAAGCTGCATAATTCTTTCCTGATGCGAGATAACGATAACGCTGTTGTGGTTGCCGCTGCTCATTGCCTTGAAAGATTCAACAAGCATCGAAAAACTCCACAGGTCAATGCCTGCCTCGGGCTCGTCAAAAATAGCAACACCGAGTTTGCGCGCCATAAGGGTTGCAATCTCAATTCTTTTTGCTTCGCCGCCTGAGAGAGAGTTATCCATTTCTCTGTTAAGATAATCCTTTGAGCAAAGACCAACACTTGTCAGGTAACTGCAGCACTCGTCCTCGGGCAGCTCATAGCCTGCCGCAAGCGAAAGCAAGCGGCGCACGGTGAGACCCTTGAATCTGGGCGGATGCTGAAAAGCAAAGCCGATGCCGAGTTTTGCTCTTTCTGTTACGGACATATCCGTAATGTCTGTGTCATTATATAAAATTCTGCCGCTCGTGGGTTTTTCGATACCCATAATGAGCCTTGCAAGTGTGGACTTGCCGCCGCCGTTGGGGCCTGTGATAACAGTAAATGCTCCGTCGGGGATTTCAAGGGAGATATTATCGATAATTCCAAGACCCTTGCCGTCAACGTCCACGCTGAATGAAATATTTTCAAGCTTTAACATATCTGTTCTCCGTTTTTCAACATTTTAATTCAGCTTATTATATACCATAAATTGACGATTATCAATATCATTTGCAACAGTTTACAAAAAATAAAAGTTTTTATTGAAAAAAAGATGTTAAAAGATTATAATATCTGTGTATATGTTCAAAGGAGGACTCAAAATGAAAAAAATCGTATCAATCGTGTTAGCGATGGCAATGGTTTTCAGCGTTTTTGCATTAACCGCATCGTCAGCACAGGCAACAGACACAAACGAACCCGTTCTTAAATTCGGTGATGACGGCAAGTTCAAGATTATGCAGATTACCGATATTCAGGATAATGCATTCCTTGAATATGCAACTCTCATCTTCCTCAAAGACGTTGTTGAGGCCGAAAAGCCTGACCTTATTGTTCTCACAGGCGATAACATTTCGGGCGGCGACTCACCCACAAAGGGTCTTGCCAAAATCGCTATTTCAAGATTTATGAATATCTTTGAGGATGCAGGCGTTCCCGTTGCGATGGTTTTCGGTAACCACGACAGCGAAGGTGCCGCAAACAAAGAAGACCAGATGGCAATGTATGAAAGCTATGATTGCTTTGTGGGCTGCGAAGGCGAAGACCTCACCGGCTGCGGCAACTATTATCTGCCCATCTATGATGCACAGGGCGAAGATATGCTCTATAACCTCTGGATGTTTGATTCACTTACATATAACAGACATCCTGAAGATGACAAAGACGTTGCATATTATGAAAACGACCTTGAAGGCTATGCTTGCGTTCACAAGGACCAGATTGATTGGTACGTAAGAGAATCAAACAAACTCAAGGAAGCTAACGGCGGCGAAGCTGTTCCCTCAATGGTGTTCCAGCATATCGTTGTGCCTGAAATTTATGACGTTCTTGTTAAAGATGCAAACGGCAACTGGGCTATTCCCGAAGGCGGCACAGGTGTTCTCGGCGAAGATCCTTGCCCGCCTCAGTACACAAACGGTCAGTTTGATGCAATGGTTGCCCAAGGTGACGTTGTGGCAATGTTCTTCGGTCACGACCACAAGAACGATTTCATCGTTAACCACAAGGGCATTGACCTTTCAACCACTCCCGGCGTGGGCTTCTCATCATACGGCAACATTGACAGAGGCGTAAGAATCATTGAGCTTGATGAAAATGACCTGAGCACCTATGAAACAGAGGTTATCCGTTGGGTTGATTTTTATGACGTTGCAAACGACGATATGGCTGAAATCAACTTTGTTCTCCACGCTAACGAGTATTCCTTCGGCGTTAAGCTTCTTGCTTTCACAAAGATGGTTGTTACCGTTCTGGCACCTGTTATAACAAAGGCGCTCGGTGAAGCATTCAACCTCATTAAAAATATCTGACATAAAAGGAGATAAAAAATGAGCGGAGCATTACTTCTTTTTCTTAAAAAAGCATTGTCCATCATTCTTACCCTTATCACTCCCTTGTTTTTCGGCATCCACTATGAGCCGCTTTCGAAGTATGATCAGGAATGCCGCACGGCAGAAGATAAAATCGGCGGTTTTATGAAAGGCGTTTGCCATGCTGACCCCGATTACGAAGCTCTCAAGGGCGCAAATATCGAATGGACACGCAAGGATATTCCTTTCCCCTATAACAAAGACGGCTCACTCAGCCAGCATTATCTCGGCTGGAAAGCGGAAATGCAGGCTTATGCCGATAACGGTATCAGAATTTTTGCAATTACTCCTTATCCCGATGACTATATTGAATACGGTCTTGACCCCAGAGACCCTGATGCAAGAGAAGGTATTCAGGATATTGCCAGATTCTTTATAGAAGACCTTAAAGGCATTGCGGGTGCAATCCAGGTAACAAACGAGATGGGTATTGACCGTTTCACTCACCCTCTTACTCTTGACGAAGCCGCAGATTTCATCGGTATGCAGCTTGAAGCAATGTATCCCGTCAGAGGCGATATCATTATCGGCTATAACCTTGGCGGTCTTTCGGTTGTCACTCTTCCCTTCAAGATGACTGAATACCACAAGTATTGTGACTACGTCGGTCTTGATATGTATCTCGGTTCGTTTGAGGATATCTCACACGCAATTGACCATTATCTTGTTATTCTCGGCTTTGTCAGAAAAGTAACGGGTAAGCCCATCATTATGTGTGAATTCGGCTATATCGGTTACGGCGAACCCAAAACAGAAGAAGAAAAGGTTGCAGTGCTTCAGAAGTACGGTTTTAACAGCGAAGAAGAAGCAACAGCTGATATGGATACCTTTATAAGCAGGCTTCCCGAGGATATGAGAGATGAAATTCTTGAGCTCTATCCTGACTACACAGCAGAAGAATATGCACAGATTCTGTTTGAGGGCGAATATAAAAACCACCTTTACACCTCTCTCCCCGAAGGCTACGGCCTTAACGGCTATGCACACACCCCTGAGGGTCAGGCAAAATTCTATGAAGACCTTATCCCGAAGCTTATGGCAAAAGATTATTGCATCGGCGCAGTGATTTATTGCTGGGGTGACAGCGACGCTTGTTACGTTTGCGGTCAGGAAGAATGCCCCGTTGAAACAGGCTGGGGTCTTGTTGATAACGACGGCAATCCCAAGCCCGCATACTATGCAGTCAAGGAAGCATTTGCCGAATAACAACAGAAGGAGTAACACTTTATGTGGCTTATCGTTAAATCCGCAATAACTATCATATTATCTTTTATGCTCACGATTTTTCCCAACAGTGAGTTTCTTAAGTCAGGAGACATTCTTGAATTCAAAACCAAAGAAGAAAACTGTTTGCTTAACGCAACCATTGTTTCAGATATCCATATAGACGTTGATTGGGCAATCGGCGAATGGGTGTGGGCAAACGGTATGAACGACCTTAATCGTTCAGTTGATACCATTGACGCGCTTATTGTTTCGGGTGACCTGACAAACTACGGTGACGGCCCCTCGATGGAAAGCTTTTTCAATATAATCGGTGAAAAGAATCCTGCCGAAAACCTTGTTGTTGCAATGGGCAACCACGACGTTGGTCACGTTGAAGACACCACTCAGGAGGGTGCAAGAGAGCGTTTTGTTGAAATTTTCAATAAGACCAATCCCACGTTTGATATCGAAAAGGCATACTATAAAGCCGATATAAACGGTTACCGTTTCGTTGTTCTCTGCGATGACGGTGAGGATACCTGGGACCACCCCGATATGGCAGAAGAACAGTATCAGTTCCTTGACGATTCACTTGCAGAAGCCGCAGACAGAGGTTTGCCTATGTTTGTTATTTGCCACGTTCCCGTTGAGGGTGTGAACGGTCAGGATAAAATCTGGGAAGACGGCGGTCTCGGCGATTGCAGTGACAGAGTTCAGTCAATCCTTGAAAAGTATGAAAACGTGTTCTTTATCAGCGGTCACGTTCACACTGGTATCAACGGCCCTCTGGTTGAAAATGTTTTCGGTTTTTCCTGCGTTGAAACAATCAACGGCGTTAATTATGTTAACCTGCCCACCTATATGATTGTTAACCGTTACGGCGTGCCGTGGGGCGGTATGGGCTTCCAGATGGAAGTTTATGAGGAAGAAGTTCTTTTCAGAGCAAGAAACTTTGGTTCTTCAAAGTGGTATCCCGTTTATGACCACAGCGTTCCGCTTGTATAAATAAAATGAACAAAGGCTTGCAAAGGTAAAAAAATGAAATGCACCCCAAAAGTCAGAAACTTTTGAGGTGCATTTCATTTTTATAAGATT
>JAZNDY010000386.1:0-11317 GCA_045588295.1 Acutalibacteraceae bacterium | reverse complement strand
GGCGGAACGGTGGTCAATAAAATGAAAAATTATAAACCTGAAGGTCGGCTTATTCAGACCGAAGAAAACAAAAAATATCTTTCAGGGGAATGCAGTTTAAGAGAAGCTTTCCACAATGAAACAATTCTTGAAGGAAGAGTTATTCGCTGCGATGCAGAGCATAACCTGCACGTTGACTTAGGGTGTATGAAAGGCATTATTCCCCGTAACGAAGGAGCGTTGGGTATTGAGGACGGCTCTGTGAGGGATATTGCACTTATTTCAAGAGTCAATAAGCCTGTTGCTTTTACTGTAACAGGTTTTGACAGCGATGAAAACGGGGCAACCGTTGCTCTTTTAAGCCGCCGCAAAGTGCAGGAAGCTTGCGCACGGGAATATATTTCTCAAATCACTGCAGGCGATATTATTCCTGCAACCGTTACCCACATGGAGGGTTTCGGCGTTTTTTGCGATATCGGCTGCGGCATAAGCGCGCTTATGCCTATAGACAGCATATCGGTTTCGCGCATTCCTCACCCGAGTGCAAGATTTATGCCGGGCGACAGAATTTTTGCCGCTGTTAAGTGCATAGACGAAAACGGCAGAATAACCCTGACTCACAAGGAGCTTCTGGGCACCTGGGAGCAGAATATATCTTGCCTTCAGGTCGGAGAAACCGTGCCCGGTATAGTCCGCTCGGTTGAAAAATACGGGATTTTTGTTGAGCTTGCACCCAATTTGGCAGGTCTTGCCGAATTTTCGCAAGGAGTTGAAGCAGGCAGCCACGCAAGCGTTTATATCAAAAGCATAATACCGGCAAAAATGAAGATAAAGCTGATAATTGTTGATGCATTTCAGGCGGATTATCCGAATGAAAAGCTGAAATATTATATTGACGGCGGTCACATTGACCGCTGGGTTTATTCACCTGATGAGAGTGATAAGCTTATTGAAACGGTGTTTGACTAATCGATTTGTTCAATTATTCTGCCGCCGCCAATAACCGTGTCACCGTTATAAATAACGGCACTCTGACCGGGGGTTATTGAGCGTTGGGGCTCATCAAAAATAATCTGCATTCTGTCGCCTTCAAGCGGAGTTATGAGCGCAGGCTGTTCTTTTGCTCTGAAACGGATTTTAACATCAGCGCGCAGTGGCTCGGTGAGGCTGTCAAAAGCAATAAAATTAAGTCTGTCAGCAACCAGACCGCGGCAATACTGCGTTCCGTTTTCGCCGATTATAACGGTGTTGTCTGCGGCGTTTATGCTGTTAACAAACATCGGTTTGCCGAAGGCGCCAAGACCTTTTCTCTGACCTACGGTGTAATTGATAATGCCGTTATGTTTGCCGAGAACGTTGCCGTTTTTATCAATAAAGTTGCCTTTGGGGCTTGTGATGTTTTTTGAGGCGAGATAGGCTATATAATCATCGTCCGGAACAAAGCAGATTTCCTGGCTGTCACCCTTTTTGGCAACGGGAAGCTCCGCTTTGAGGGCAATTTCTCTGATTTCGTCTTTTGTCAGACCTTCAAGCGGAAAAAGCGTTTTTGAAAGCTGTTCCTGTGTCAGTCTGAAAAGAAAATAGCTCTGGTCTTTGGCGCTTTGCGAGCGGCGCAGAAGATATCTGCCGCCCTGTTTTTCTGTTTTGGCATAATGGCCTGTTGCAATGCAGTCACAGCCGATTTCAAGCGCATAATCAAGCATAACGCCAAACTTGATTTCTTTGTTGCATTCAATGCAAGGGTTAGGTGTTCTGCCGTTTAAATACTCACTGATAAACGGAGTAATAACGTTTTGTTCAAAAGCTTCTCTGCGGTCAAGAATTTTAAGCTCAATGCCAAGCTTTTCTGCTATTGCCGCAGCATCCGCAATGTCAGAATCCGCGGCGCTGCCGGGTTTTAACCGCAGAATAACACCCGTAACTTCATAACCCTGTTGTTTGAGCAGATAAGCTGCTACGGCACTGTCAACTCCGCCGCTGAGACCGATTGCCGCTTTCACCTAAATCACCTCTGTTAATGCAAATAATAAACAATTATATCATATTATATTAATATTTCCAATAGTTGCCGTGACTATATTTTCTGTGAGAAAAAATTTTTTCGCAATAAGAAAAAACGCAAAAAACCGTGTAAAAATCAGACATTTAAGCTGAAAAATATGCTTTAAAACTCAAAAAACACTTGAAGATTTCGGCAGAATAATATATAATTAGTGTATATTGAGGTAATTTGCACTCAAAAAGCAGTTTATGCCGTGAATGCGTTACCTGGCTTAAATTTTTGAAAGAGGTTAATTGAGTATGGGCGGAGATTTGCATTGTCATACAAAACTTTCTGACAGTTCAATGGGTATTGATGACCTTATCGTACTTGCTCAGAAAAGGGGAATAAACACAATTGCCATCACAGACCGTGACTGCCAGGCAGGTACCATCAGAGGCAAAATCATCGGCGAACGCAGAGGAATAACAGTTATCCCCGGCGTTGAAATCTCATGCTATGATTCCAAGAGAGAAAAGTATGTTGAGGTGCTTGGATATCTTTGCGACAGTCCCGACAGACTTGAGGGTCTTTGCCACAGAAATATGCTTACCCGCAAAAAGGTGAGCCAGCTGATGACTCTTAAGATTGCACGCAAATATCCCCTGACTCCTGAGCTTGTGCTTAAATGCGCAACAGGCGCAACCGCTGTTTTTGAGCAGCATATTATGCACGCTCTTATGGAATGCGGTCTTACGGATAAGCTTTACGGTGACCTTTATTATGAGCTTTTCTCACCCGAAAGCCCTGATAACGTTCTTGTTAAGGCAAACTATCCCGAGCCGACAGAGGTTATTGAAGCAATACATGAGGCAGGCGGCATTGCAGTGCTTGCTCATCCGTCAACAGATAAAGACGTTGAAATTCTTAAAGAACTTGCCTCAAACGGCCTTGACGGTGTTGAGGCGTGGCATCCTTCAATCAACGAAGAGCAGAAAGATATTCTTTTGAATATTGCCCGTGAGTTTAATCTGCTTTCAATCGGCGGCACAGAGTTTATGGGTATGTATTCAAAGCAACCCGTTTCTCTCGGCGCTTGCGAAACACCCGATGCTGCAGTTAAGGCGCTTATGAGCTATAAAACAAAAATGAAAAAGCGCAAGGCTGCGGCTGCAGAATAATTAAGCAACAAAATTAAGGCAGGGGGGAATTGCCTTGAGAAATAATGATGAAGATATTAAGATTTTTCACCCTAAAAAAACAGGCGGCGCAGGCAGTGACCTGATGCGTCTTGCAGCACTTACGGATACATACAGGCGAAACGGCAATATGGAAAAGGCGGTTAAGCTTGGCGAAAAATTTGCCGAAATCGTGCCCGAAGAAGAATTCCCGAGATATGCGGATAAGCTTAAGAACAACGAGCTTGTGCAGCTGCGTTCACTTATGAGCTTTTCGGCACAGGTTGCGCTGCAGAAATACATGCCGCACTCAATGCTTGCAACACAGGCGGTCAACGCAATGTTTGAAAAGCTGAAAGAAGAATCTCCCGGAATGTTCCAGAATATTTCAGACGGCTCATCTTTCACTTTCTATTACCTTGCACTTCGCAAACAGGAAAATATTGAAGAAGAAATCGGCAAAAGTTTTGCCATGCTCTGCGAAAGAGCGGATGACGAATTCTTTATTAACCTTGGCAGTTACGTTTATGCTGAAACCGATATGTACGTTTGCAAAGCGATTGATAAGGCAGAATTTGAAGAATAAAACATAAACCTGCAAGCGGTAAAAAACCGATGCAGGTTTTTTATTTTGCTTTGCGGCAGAACAATACAGCAAAAAATAAAAGGCACTCCGATCGGAGTGCCTTAAACTTTTGTAAATTTAATTATTTAAACTTACGCTTACGAGCAGCTTCAGACTTCTTCTTTCTCTTTACAGAGGGCTTCTCGTAGTGTTCTCTTTTGCGAACTTCCTGAATAACGCCGTCTCTTGAAGTCTGTCTCTTGAATCTTCTGAGTGCGTTTTCGAGTGACTCGCCTTCCTTAACTTTTACCTGACTCAATTATATTCCCTCCCCTCAAATGATACAGGGTACCTGATAATCATAACTTATTCAGTATTATACAATAGCCGAACCCTAATTGTCAACCACCAAAATATTAATTTTTTCAGTTAATCAACTCAAAATCAAACATTTCTGCGGAAATGTGACAATAAGGAGTGTTTTACGGCTTAACAACGATGTTAACCAGTCTGCCCTTAACGTAAAGCTCTTTAACGATTGTCATACCGTCGATTGCGCTTGCAACCTTTTCAAGAGCCTTTGCTGCGGCAATAACCGTGTCGTTATCAGCATCAGCGGCAACAACAAGCTTTTCTTTCACCTTGCCGTTAATCTGAACAGCGATTTCAACTTCGTCATCAACGCATTTTGCCTCGTCATATGTGGGCCAGCTTTCGAATGCGATTGTTTCGGTGTGACCAAACATTTCCCAGATTTCTTCGCAGATATGGGGAGCGATGGGGCTGAGCACCTTGATGAATCCCTCTGCAAATTCCTTGGGACAGCTGTCTGCCTTATAAACCGCATTGACAAAAATCATCATCTGGCTGATTGCGGTGTTGAAAGCAAGATTTTCAAAGTCATTTGAAACCTTACGGATTGTAACGTGATAGATTTTTTCGAGTTCAGCATATTTGCTGTCGTTTAACTTTGATTCTTCTGTGAAGAAATTCCATACTCTTGAAAGGAAACGCTTTGCACCCTCAACACCCTGATTGCTCCAAGGCTTTGAAGCCTCAAGGGGGCCCATAAACATTTCATAAAGGCGAAGGGTATCTGCGCCGTAATCACGAACGATGTCAGAGGGATTTACAACAAATTCAGGGAATCTCTTACCCATCTTAATGCCGTTTGAGCCGAGAATCATGCCCTGATGAACAAGCTTTTTGAACGGCTCTTTAACGGGTGAAACACCCTCGTTATATAAGAATCTGTTCCAAATTCTTGAATACATAAGATGACCGACTGCGTGCTCGGGGCCGCCAACATAAAGGTCAACAGGGAGCCAATGCTTAAGAAGCTCGGGGTCACAGATTGCCTTATCGTTTTCGGGGTCAATATATCTCAGGAAATACCAGCTTGAACCTGCTGAGCCGGGCATTGTTGACGTTTCACGCTTGCCCTTAACACCGTTTCTCTCGATATATTTCCATTCTTCTGCATTTTCAAGAGGAGCCTGACCGTTTTTGCCTTTATATTCCTCAAGTTCGGGAAGAACAAGGGGAAGCTCTTCATCGTCAAGAACGCAGATTCCGCCGTCATCGGTATAATAAACGGGAACGGGTTCGCCCCAGTAACGCTGTCTTGCAAAAATCCACTCGCGGAAATGGTAGTTAACCTTTCTCTTGGCAACGCCCATCTTCTCAAGCTTCTGAGTGATTGCTTCTTTTGCGTCCTCAACAACAAGACCTGTAAACTCTTCGGAATTGATGAGTTTGCATCCCTTGCCGAGATAACCGCCCTTTTCGAAAGCGCATTCGGAAACGTCTGCTCCGTCAATAACCTGAATCATGGGAATGTTATGTACAATCGCATATTCAAAGTCACGCTGATCGTGGCTGGGAACAGCCATAACAGCACCTGTACCGTAGCTTGCAAGAACAAAATCGCCGATATAAACGGGAACTTCCTTGCCGTTTACGGGATTTATTGCATAGATGCCCTTAAGAGGACAGCCTGATTTTGTTTTGTTGAGGTCGGTGCGGTCCATATCGGACTTTTTGATGGTTTCCTCAATGTAAGCGTTAACCTCATCTTTATTTTCGATTCTCGGCATAAGCTCCTTAACAAGGTCGCTGTCGGGAGCCATAACCATAAAGGTTATACCGTAAATTGTTTCGATACAGGTTGTGAAAATTGAGAATTTGCCGCCGCCGACAAGCTGGAATTCAACCTCAACACCTGTGCTCTTTCCTATCCAGTGGCGTTGCATATCTTTTGTTGATTCAGGCCAGTCTATGTCATTAAGACCGTCAAGGAGTTCCTCAGCAAATGCAACCTGATCAATAACCCACTGTTTCATATTCTTGCGGACAACGGGATAGCCGCCGCGCTCACTCTTGCCGTCAATAACTTCATCGTTGGCAAGAACGGTGCCGAGTTCTTCGCACCAGTTAACGGGAATATCAACAAGCTTCGCATAGCCTTTGAGATAAAGCTGCTTGAAAATCCACTGTGTCCACTTATAGTATGAGGGGTCGGATGTGGCAATCATCTTTGACCAGTCATAGTCAAAGCCGAGTTCTTTGAGCTGCTTTGAGAAGGTCTGGATATTCTCCTGAGTAAAACCGTTGGGATGATGACCTGTTTTAACGGCATACTGCTCTGCAGGCAGACCGAAAGAGTCGTAACCCATAGGATGAAGAACGTTGTAACCTTTCATTCTCTTCATTCTTGAAACGATATCAGTGGCTGTATAGCCTTCGGGATGACCTGCATGAAGACCAACACCTGAAGGATAGGGGAACATATCAAGAACATAATATTTGGGTTTTGAGAAATCCCACACGTCTGTTTTGAATGTTTCCTGGTCTTCCCAATATTTTTGCCACTTTTTTTCTATATTAGCGTAATCATAATGAGCCATTTTGCTCAACATCCTTCCTCAATTATTACTGAAACTGTTTTTAATCTTCTGTTATAACGTCGCTCAGGTCAACAATGCCTGCATCTGCCCAAAGGCGTTCGAGGTTATAATATTCTCTGTCATCCTGTGTGAAAACGTGAACTATAACAGTGCCGTAATCAAGCAGAATCCAGCCTGTTGCCCTGCCTTCAATGTGCTCAGGGTCAACGCCGAAGCGCTGTTTGATTTCATATTCAACGTCATCAACAAGTGATTTTGCGTGAGTGTTTGAAGTACCTGAAGCGATGATAAAATAATCTGAAACAATCGTTACCTCTTCGGTTTTGATGGCAACAATGTCTATTGCTTTTTTTTCGTCAAGAACTTTTGCTATTTCTTTAACAAGGATATTGGATTCCATTATTTTACCTGACCTTTCTGCAAACCGTGCAAGAGTATATCGTTATAGCATTCCACGGTTGCCGGGTGGATAAGCATATCTTTTTGCGCCAGTTTGTTTATTGTGTAGCGGCTTGTGTAAAGAATAGTCTGCTCAAGGCTTATCTGCGCAAGCCTGCGCACCTCGGCAACGTCATCATACTTTCTGTCAGCAGAAATAAAATCCGCCACGTAAACTATTTTTTCAAGCAAAGTCATATTTGCTCTGCCTGTTGTGTGCCAACGCACGGCACCCAGAATTTCTTCGTCGGTGATAATTCCGTTTTTACGCAGAAAACCTTCACCTGAAATCTGGTGCCACACCTTTGGGTTGCTCAGCTCAAGAGCCGTTATGTTATCCATATAACGCATATCCTCTTCGGCAGAGGCGTTTTTCATAACGTCATGCATCAGCCCTGCAAGGCGTGCCTTTTCGGGGTCGGCACCGTATTTTTCAGCAAGCACGGCGGCGCATTCGCTCACGCACTCGCTGTGGTCAAGCCTGTAATCATCAAGCTTTTCTTCAAGAATTTTTCTGAAAGAAGCAAGCCCGTCGTCATAGAGCTTGTTTTCTTTGATATATTGTGCAACGTTGCCGTCAATCAAATCTGCTTTCTGACCGCCGCGCAGCTCCGTTGAGCTGACTTCAAGCGGCTCGGCGTCAATAAAAACAAATTTTTCTCTTTGCTCAGGAGTGTATGCACTCCAATCGGGGAGGTAACCGTTTTCTCTTGATGCGGCGCAGATTGTGCACAGCGTGAGAATTTCTTCCCAGCAGTACCATTGGCGGAAGGTGCGGAGCATATCCGAGCCGATGATGAAATAAAGCTCGTCATCGGGATATTGCTTTTTAATTTCGCGCAGTGTGTCTACCGTATAGCTTTTGCCGCTGCGCTCAAGCTCGATTGCCGAAATTTCACACCGCGGGTCTTTGCCGAAAGCAAGGCGGCACATTGCAAGCCGTTGCTCACCGCTTGCAAGCTTGCCTGCAAGCTTATGCGGCGGAATGCACGAGGGAATAACAATCAGCTTTTCAAAGCCGAGAGCCTCTGCCGCTGTGTTAAGCAGACGGGTGTGACCCTTATGAGGGGGGTTAAAAGTGCCCCCGAAAATGCCGATTTTAATAGCAATCGCTCCTTGAGGTAACGGCAGTCAGCCGCACGCTTATTATTTAATGTTAACCTTTTTATGCATAATGAATGAGGTTGCAAAGAAGAGACCGACGCATTCAGCAAGGCACATAAACATTCTGCTGATATCGTAGCCGCTGTATTTGATTGCTTCGCCTGCTTTGACAATGCCGAAGCCGAGAGAGCCGTCATCCTTAAACTGAACAATCATATGGAAGTAATCAGCGGGTTCGCTTGCAAGCCAGAAAAGGGTGAGGAAAACGGGGAAGAAAAGAATAATTGACCAAAGAACGCTGAGCTTCTGGAATACTCTTATGTGTGAAACGGTGATGGTGAAATATGCTGATGCAACAAAGAGATACATAAGAGTGAAAACGTTGAGCATCATAAAGACTGCCGAAGCAATAATCTGTGAGATTGAGGGGAAATTGAACAACGTTGTCAGAAGCATTTCGCCCATTGCGATGTTTTCTTCACCAAGCTGCTCTGCGGCAAAGGCATTAAGGAAAACGGCAAGCTGCTCTGTAATGAAATAGAAAACAAAGAAGCTTACACCCAGCCATGCGCCGTAAACAATGGTTTTGGAGGCAAGAAGCTCACCGCTTGAAACGGGCAAAGTGAAGCTGAGATAGCCCTGAGGGCCGAAGAGTGACCTGAAAAAGTCAAATATGATGAAGAACATCGTAAGAATAATCAAAGCGAAAGCTGTGACCCAGGCAAGAACTATTGCCCAGGGGGTGAAACCGACCAGCTTGTCAACGATAAAACCGGGGTCGGCAGTTTTTTTGCCGAGGAATTCGCCGAGCTTGAAAAGAGCAAGGAGAACAACTTCAACAATGTAGAAAAGGCTGATAACTCTTGAACTTGCAAGAAAATCGTGCTTAATAAGCTTTAAAAATTTATTTTTGGGTTTAGCATTTGCTGCTAACGTTTTTGTGTTAGAATTTCCAGTCAACGCTGAACACCTCCTTGAAAATATCGTTAATGGTTTTGCCGTTCCTTGTGAGGTTGCCGACTGAATCCTGAATACGGATTTTGCCTTCACGGATCATAAGGATTGAATCGAAAACGCCCTCAACGTCCTGAATAAGGTGGGTTGACATAAGTATGGTTGAGCCCTCGGGACGGTTCTGAAGAATTGCTTTAAGAATGAAATCTCTTGCTGCAGGGTCAACGCCGCCCATAGGCTCGTCCAGAATATAGATTTTGGCGTTGCGGCACATAACAAGGATAAGCTGAAGCTTTTCCTGCTGGCCTTTGGACATTGTTCTGACCTTCTGCTTGGGGTCAAGCTGAAAAACTTCCATCAGGTGCATAGCCTTTTTCTTATCAAAATCATCATAGAAATCGGCAATGTATGTGATTGCTTCTTTGGCAATCATATATGTGGGCAGATAGGTTTTTTCGGGCAGATAAGCCACCTTTGCTTTGGTTGCTTTGCCGGGTTTCTGGCCGTCAACAAGCACTTCGCCGTTGTAATCGTTGATAAGACCGGTCAGAATTTTGATGAGTGAGGTTTTGCCGCAGCCGTTGGGGCCGAGCAGACCAACAATCTGTCCTTCTTCGACTTTAAAAGAAATCTTGTTAAGAACTTCTTTTCTGCCGTAGGACTTGCTGAGATTTTTAACGGAAATAATTGCAGACACTTTATTGCCTCCTGTTACAGTATTTTTAATTTGATTCTTAACATAATTATCCATAATCGGATATATTATATCACCCATTTATATAAAATAAAATACCTATTTTGCGAAATTTTTGATTTAAGTTAAATATTTTATGAACAAAAAGCACAAAAAAGCATAAAAACTGCTTTTTTCAGCGGTTTTTTGACAAAGAAAAAGAAGGTGTGCCGCGAAGCACACCTTCTTGCTGTTTATGCGATATTATTTATAGAGAGGGCCGTATGTGCCGCAAGCTCTGAAGTCTGCGCCTTCAAGGTCCTTTGTGCCGAATGCACCCCAGCAAGCGGGACGGAAAATCTTTTCGTCGGGAACGTTATGGAGAGCAACGGGGATGCGGAGCATTGATGCCATTGTGATGATATCTGCACCGATGTGGCCGTAGGAGATAGCGCCGTGGTTTGCACCCCAGTTATTCATGAGGTCATAAGCTGACTTGAATGCGCCTTCGTCTGTGCATCTGGGTGCGAACCATGTGCAGGGCCATGTGTAGTCTGTTCTCTTCCAGATGATGTCTGAAACTTCGTCGGGAAGATTAACTGTCCAGCCTTCAACAATCTGAAGAACGGGGCCGAGACCCTTAACGAGGTTAAGACGGATCATTGTTGCAGGCATTTCTGCTCTGGTGAGGAAGCGTGATGAGTATCCGCCGCCTCTGAAATAGCCGTTGTCAGCTGCGTTCCATGTTGTTGCTTCAAGAATCTTGTCAGCATCAGCTTCTGTAACGTTATACCATTCTTTCATGATACCGTTGCCGTTTTCATCCTTAACCTCACCGCAAGCGTCAAGGCAGCAAGCGCCTGAGTTGATGAGGTGGATAAAGCCACCTGCTTCAGCAGCCTTGCCTTCGATGTCATAGCCTGTTACTCTCTTAACAGCGTCTGCACTCCAGTGAGTACGAACGTCAGCAAACATCTGAGGTCTGTTTGTAAGTAACTTCATAAAGAGCATACCGATGCCGTTGAGAACGTCGTTTTCTGTTGCAAGGATGTAAGGCTCTCTGGTGCCTTCCCAGTCGAATGATGTGTTGAGAAGTGCTTCTGCAAAGTCAGCGTTGGGATAGAAGTCTGTCCACTGTCTCTGACCCTGGAAACCTGCTGCGATAGCGTTGTGGCCAACAGCTTCTTCTTCACAGCCTGCGGGAAGATTATCGTTGCCGTTCATAAGGTCTTTGATGATGCACATCATCTTAACAACGAATTCCCAATCCTTTTCTTTCTGTTCGTCGCTCTTTCTTACGAATTCGGGGTTCTTATCAAAGCCTTCCTTGCATTTTGCCTTTGTCCATGCAAGAGCCTTCTGGAATTCAGCTTCGTCATAGATGCCTTCTGACATTCGGCGAATGATTTCAACCTCGTCAACTGATTCAACTCTCATGCCGAGATATTCTTCGATGAAATCGGGGTCGATAACTGAGCCGGCAATACCCATGCAGGTTGAGCCGATCTGAAGATAGCTCTTGCCTCTCATTGTTGCAAC
>JAZNDY010000385.1:0-7553 GCA_045588295.1 Acutalibacteraceae bacterium | reverse complement strand
AAGCGCCGCAATAAGATTTGAGAAATGAGGATATGCCATGAGCAGATTTCTTTCAGATAATTATAAAAACCTTGTTCCTTACGTTCCGGGTGAACAGGTTAACGTTAAGGTTATAAAGCTCAACACAAACGAATCTCCCTTTGCTCCTTCGCCTAAGGTTAAAGAGGTTATTTCAAGCGAAGTAATTGACAATCTTAACCGCTATTCAGACCCCGAATCAAAAGAACTCACTGCAGCAATCGCAAAGCAGTTTGGCGTAACATCCGATATGGTTTTTTGCGGCAACGGCTCCGACGACGTGCTCGCATTTGCCATTATGGGCTTTTGCGGCAAGGGCGGCAAGCTCTGCTGCCCCGAGATTTCTTACGGCTTTTATCCCGTTTATGCAGATATTTTTGGTGTTGAACTTGAGCAGATTCCGCTCAAAGACGATTTTTCAATTGACATTAACGATTACATAAATAAAGGCAAAAACATCGTTATTGCAAACCCCAACGCTCCCACAGGTCTTTCTCTCAGTTATGATGACGTTGAAAAAATCGTTTCTTCAAATCCCGATAACCTCGTTATTATGGATGAAGCTTATATGGCATTCTGCGGCGAAAGCTGTATGGAGCTTGTTAAAAAATATTCAAACCTGCTTGTTACAAGAACTTTTTCAAAAAGCCATTCACTTGCAGGCTTGAGAGTCGGTTTCGGCATTGCACAGAAAGAGATTATTGAAGATTTAAACAAACTCAAGTTTTCATTTAACCCCTATAATCTGAACACACTTTCAATCAAAGCAGCCGCTGCCGCAATTGCAGATAATGAATATTATGACGCAAAGATTGCCGAGATTGTTGAAATCAGAGGCAAAACCCAAAATCAGCTTGAAGAACTCGGCTTTAACTGCACAAATTCAAAAGCAAACTTTATCTTTGCTTCAAACAATAAAATTCCTGCAGCAAAGCTTTATGAAGAATTAAGAAAGAGAAATATTCTTATCAGATATTTCAAAAAGGCTAAAATCGATAATTACTTGAGAATCACAGTTGGCTCTGCAGAAGAAATGCAGGCGTTCATTGATGCCGTTGCAGAGATTTTGGAGGAAAACAAATGAGAGACGCTGCAATAAAAAGAAAAACAAACGAAACCGATATTGATTTATGGCTTTGCCTTGACGGCACAGGCAAATGCGAAATCAACACAGGTTGCGGTTTTCTTGACCATATGCTTGAGCTTTTTGCTCGCCATGGCAGAATGGATTTAAAAGTTACCTGCGTTGGTGATACTCACGTTGACTATCATCACACCGTTGAAGACGTCGGCATTGTTCTCGGACAGGCTTTTGCAAAAGCAGTTGGTGAAAAAAGAGGTATATCACGCTACGGCAGTATCGTTCTGCCTATGGACGAAACACTGATTCTCTCAAGTGTTGACATCAGCGGCAGAGCTTATCTCAACTATGACGTTAATATCCCCACTCCTGCTGTTGGCGGTATGGACACCGAGCTTGTTGAGGAATTCTTTATTTCATTTATTCGAAACAGCGACGTTACGCTTCACATCAAACAGTTTTACGGCAAAAACAGCCACCACATCATTGAGGGCATTTTCAAATCAGTCGGCAGAGCTCTTTGCAAAGCCGTTTTTGAAGACCTTACCCTCGGCGGTGAAATCCCCTCAACGAAAGGACTTCTTTAATGATTGCTATAATTGACTACGGATGCGGCAACCTTTTCTCGCTTTCATCATCGCTCGAAAGCCTCGGCATTGATTGCAAAATCACAAGTGACAAAGCAGAAATCGAAGCTGCAGATAAAATAATACTCCCCGGTGTCGGTGCTTTTGCCGATGCCGCCAAAAAGCTTAAAGACAGCGGTCTGGGTCAGCTCGTCTGCGACCTTGCCGCAACAGGCAAACCCATCCTCGGCATTTGCCTCGGTATGCAGATGCTTTTTGAAAAAAGCTTTGAATACGGTGCTCATATGGGTCTTGGTCTCATTAAAGGCTACGTCGGCCCTCTTGAAGGTCAGATTCCCAAAGAGCTCAAAATCCCCCATATGGGCTGGAACAAGCTCAACTTTGCAAAAGCTGACCCGATTTTCAAATACGTAGAACCCGGTGACTATATGTATTTTGTTCACTCATTCTATGCAAGAAACTGCGTTGAAAATACGCTTGCTTTTGCTGAATACGGTGTTGCGGTGCCTGCAATCGTTAAAAACGGAAACGTTTACGGTATGCAGTTTCATCCCGAAAAGAGCGGCGCAAAAGGTCTGGCTCTTCTCAAAGCATTTTCAGAAATATAATTACAGGTGATTGATATGCAAATTTTTCCTGCGACCGATATTCTCGGGGGCAAGGTTGTTCGCCTGACAAAAGGCGATTATAATGAAGTTAAAATTTATGCCGATTCCCCTGCCGCAATGGCTCTTGAATTTATGAAAGCAGGCGCAACAAACCTGCATATGGTTGACCTTGACGGTGCAAAACACGGCTCGCCCGTTAACTTTGAAGCTATCCGTGAAGCAGCTGCAATCAAGGGGCTTTTCATTGAGGTTGGCGGCGGTATCCGCGATATGCAGAGGATTGAGGATTATCTGAGCCTCGGCGTCAAGAGAGTTATTCTCGGCACGGCGGCTGTTAAAAATTATCCTTTTGTTGAAGAAGCAGTCAAAGCTTACGGTGATGCGATTGCCGTTGGCGTTGACGCCAAACACGGTCTTGTTGCCGTCAACGGCTGGCAAGAAACAACAAGCGTTGATTCGGTTGAATTCTGCAAAAAGCTGCGTGATACAGGCGTTAAAACGGTTATATACACCGATATTTCAAAAGACGGTATGCTCTCGGGCACAAACCTTGAGATTTATAAAGAGCTTTCAAAAATAGAGGGACTCGATATTGTTGCATCAGGCGGCATAACATTTATTGATGAGGTTAAAACTCTTGTTGATATGAACGTTTACGGCGCAATTCTGGGCAAAGCAATCTATGAAGGCAAGCTTAATCTTAAAGAGGCTCTTAACGCCGCAGGAGGTAGCAAATGATTACAAAAAGAATAATCCCCTGCCTTGACGTGCGCAACGGCAGAGTTGTTAAGGGCGTTAATTTTGAAGGCATTCAGGACGTTGCATCGCCCGTTGAGCTTGCTCATTTTTATAACGACAGCGGTGCTGACGAGCTTGTTTTTTATGATATAACAGCTTCATACGAAAACAGAGGTCTTTTCACAGACGCTCTTACACAGGTTGCAAAAGAGATTTTTATTCCCCTTACTGTTGGCGGCGGAATAAATACTCTTGATGATTTTGACAGAGTGCTTAAATGCGGCGCAGACAAGGTTTCTGTTAACTCAGGCGCAATCAAAAACCCCTCACTCATCGAAAAAGCAGCAAAGAAATACGGTGACCAGTGCGTTGTGCTTTCAATGGATATCAAGCGTGTTGACGGCAAATTCCGCATCTTCAGCAAAGGCGGCAGAGTTGACACGGGCATAGATGCTCTTGAATGGGCAAAGAACGGTGAAAACAGCGGTGCAGGTGAGCTTGTTGTTAACAGCATTGATACAGACGGTGTTAAGCAAGGCTTTGACCTTGAAATGCTGCAGGCTATCAGTGAGCTTGTTTCAATCCCCGTAATCGCAAGTGGCGGCGCAGGCAAAAAAGAAGATTTTCTTGAGCTTTTTAAAGCCGGATGTGCAGATGCCGGTCTTGCCGCTTCAATCTTCCATTTCAAAGAGCTGAGCATTGCGGATTTAAAAAAATATCTTAACGATAATAACGTAGAAATGAGGATATAAAAATGACTGACCTTAAATTTGATGCAAACGGACTTATTCCGGCAATTATTCAGGACCACTACACAAAGAAAGTTCTTATGCTCGCATATATGAATGCTGAAAGCCTTGATATTACAATCAAAGAAGGCAAAACCTGCTTTTACAGCAGAAGCAGACAGGAGCTCTGGCGCAAGGGTGCAACCTCAGGCAACTGGCAAAACGTTGTGAGCATCCGCACAGACTGCGATAAGGACACTCTTCTTATTGATGTTATCAAAGAAGGTCCTGCCTGCCACACCGGCAACGAAACCTGCTTCTTCAACGATATTGTTGAGAGCAATGACGAAGCTTTCTCTTATGAAGGTCTTTATGATATGCTTGTCGGCAGAAAAATCAACAAGAAAGAAGGCTCATACACCACCTACCTTTTTGAAAAAGGAATTGACAAAATCCTTAAAAAAGTTGGCGAAGAATGCACAGAGGTTATTATCGGCGCAAAAGGTGGCGACAAGGCTGAAACAGTTTATGAAATTGCCGACCTTATCTATCACATCACCGTTATGATGATTGAAATGGGCATCTCACTTGACGAAGTAACCGCAGAGCTTGCAAAGCGCCACATTGTTGACCACAAGGTAAAGCAGGAAAAAATGCAATAAAAAAATTTCGGGACTGTCTCAACTGAGGCAGTCCCTGCTTTTATATTATATAATTTTCAAGCACAGCCGTTGCATCAGGATATTCGTTACCTGATTTAAACTGAGGTAACCGTTTGATGAGCTGGCCGTAAATTCTTCTTTGCTCTGCTTCTTCACGCTGTTTGTTATATTCTTCAATATGACTGTCATAAAGCTTTTTAAGCTCGGTGATAAACGTTTTTTCATTATAAACATTAAGTCTTTCCAGCCCAAGCTCAAACGCCATTTCTTCAAGTTGCGCACAAGCTTCAGCACCGTAAGCCACAACCATTTCTCTGAAAACATTCTTTTCAAAATAATAGAGTCTGCCTGATAATTCACCAAATGTTTTCTTAGTGTCAAGGTAACCCATTTTGATGCGTTTTTCATACATTTCATCGCTGAAATCAAATGCCGCACCCAGCTCATCAACATCATTCGGGCGGATATAAATGATTCTTGCGTTGGTTATATCTGTTTTATGACCAATGCCCTTAAGGTTTGAAATATCAACAATAATCAGATTATTATAGCCGTTCTTAAGAAGCAAATCTACGGGAGTATTATCATAAACACCGCCGTCAAGATATTTTTCACCCTCGGGACCGATTTTGCTGACACCGGGCACTTTTGACGAAGCTAAAAGATAATCAACCAGCATTCCTTCAGGAATATCTTTAAGGAAAATCTCTTTTGACTCATAGTCAGACAGACTGAAAGTTACAAGACCAAAATCGATGCCCGATTCTCTGACTTTCTTTTCGTCAATAAATTCGCAAATTAGATTTTTAGTAGGCGAAGCATCAATTCCGCCGTTTTTAATTACTTCTTTAATCAACGTCGGAAAATTCTTTAAGCTGAAAAGATTTTCAGGGTTTTTCAGTTCTGATGAAATGTTTACACCCTTATCAACCGACGCTTCTTTCCACAGTTCCTTAGCTTCTTCAAAACTGTCAGAAGCAATAAAAGCACCGTTGATTGAACCGATTGAAGCACCCACAACAACAGAAAATTCCACACCGATTTCACGCATTGCCTGCCACGCACCAAGCTGATAAACGCCCTTTGCACCGCCGCCTGCAAGCACAAGACCGTATTTTTCCACAAAAACCCCTCCGAATAATTATCTGTAAATATTTTACCATATATCTAAAACAAATTCAATTGATTCCGTCCATAATTCAATCAATTTTTATTGACAATGCTTATGCGCTGATATATCATTAAAAAGAAAAACCGCAAATATCACGGAGGTTAATCATGAACATACCCGCCTGTGTTGAAAACAGAATCAACGAATATTGCGAAATAATAAAAAAACATAGCCCAAAGCTTGCGGCATTATATAAAAATTGTTATCCCAACACTTTAGAAACAGCAACAGAGATTCTTGATGACGGTAAGGTTTTTGTTTTAACGGGCGATATTCCTGCAATGTGGCTTCGCGATTCAACGGCTGAGGTTTCACATTACATTCCCCTTGCAGCTGATAACTATTCAATTCGTTCAATAATAAGCGGTGTTATCAGAAAGCAACGTGAATACATTCTTATCGAGCCCTATGCAAATGCTTATAAAAAAGAAGAAAACGATCACGAAGAATTTCAGGATTCCCCCAAGAATCACCCTATCGTCTGGGAACGCAAATATGAAATTGATTCGCTGTGTTATCCCCTGCGCCTGACTTATCTTTATTGGAAAGCAACAGGCGACAACTCTATTCTTGACCAAAGCTTTATCGATAGCGCAAAAACAACGGTTGACCTGTGGATAACAGAGCAGAATCACTTTGAAAAATCGCCTTACCGCTTCACAAGACTCAACTGCCCTTATCAGGATACTCTGCATAACAACGGTATGGGCGAGCCTGTTGATTATACAGGTATGACATGGTCAGGATTCAGACCGAGTGACGATGCCTGCCGTTACGGCTATCTTATTGCATCAAATATGTTTGCAACCGTTGTTCTCGGTTATCTTGATGAAATGCTCAAAGCTGAATATCCCGATGAAACAGAGCTTATTGCCAAAGTGGCAAAGCTCCGCACAGAAATCAGAGAAGGTATTGAAAAACACGCAATCGTTGAGCACGAAAAATACGGCAGAATTTATGCCTGCGAGGTTAACGGCAAGGGCGATTATTTTCTTTTTGATGACGCAAACGTGCCCAGCCTTCTTTCTGCCCCCTACCTTGGTTTCTGCTCAACTGATGACGAAATCTACCGCAACACAAGAAGATTTATCCTCAGTAAAGATAACCCTTATTATTATGAGGGCAAATTTGCAAAGGGTGTCGGCAGTCCTCACACTCCCGAGGGTTATATATGGCACATTGCGCTTTCAATGCAGGGTCTGACCGCAGAGAATGCTGAAGAAATGCGTGAAATTCTGCATTACCTTGAAACAACAGACGGCGGCACAGGCTATATGCACGAAGGTTTTGATGCAAACAACCCCGATATTTTCACAAGAAGCTGGTTCAGCTGGAGCTGTGCTCTGTTTGCAGAGTTTGTTGAAAAAGCAGTTGATAAAGGAGTAATCGGCAATGATTGAAATTAAAATCACATATATTCTTCAGCCTGAAATGAAGCATAAGTTTATGGAAATGGTTGAAAGCCTTGGTATTCCGCAGGCAACACGCAACGAAAAAGGTTGTGTCAAATATGATTTTGAAGTTTCAGAAAATAAGAATGAAGTTTATCTTTTTGAACTCTGGGAAGATGAAGAATGCCTTGAAAACCACAAAAAACAGCCACACCTCATAAAGCTTCTCGGACTTAAAGAGGAATTTCAGATTGAAACGGTTGCCGATATTAAAAATATTTAAAATAAATAATTATTTTTAAAAAAAAGACTTGCAAAATGCAAATCAATATGTTATTATAATTTGCGTTCGAGAGAACGCAATATGCTGCTATGGCTCAGGCGGTAGAGCGCATCCTTGGTAAGGATGAGGTCGGCGGTTCAATTCCGCCTAGCAGCTCCAAAACCTCTTTTGCTTTGCAAAAGAGGTTTTTGTTATATTATTTTAAAATCGGAGTGAAAAGTAATAATGAAAAAAATAATATCAGTTTTTCTTATATCTGCCTTTTTTCTGTCCTTTTGTTCTTGCA
>JAZNDY010000384.1:0-9050 GCA_045588295.1 Acutalibacteraceae bacterium | reverse complement strand
TAGCCGAGTTCAGGTGCCGTGCCGCTGAATTTCGCGGTCACCTCGCCGTAAATCTGAATTGCCGCATAAGCGTTATCGCTGTTCACGGCAATTCCGCAGAACTCGTCACCGTCACCGCAGGCGGTAACCGTTGCGTTATCGCTGATTTTAACGGGTGTACCCTTAACAATTTCTTCTGTTACTTTGAATGTTGCGGTTTTGTTATGAAAACCGCCGAATGCTACTGACATAATTTATCCTCCTTAAATTTTATATTCGGAATTTGATTCCGAAGCATTATCTCCGTTTGCATCAAGCTGTCTTATAAACGACAGCTTTTTTTCTGCCTTTTTTCTGAATGCGTCGCGCATATCCTTAAGCCTTGCAACGCTCAGCTCCTTGCAGATTTCTTCAAGAACTTCGCCGCCCATTTCAGGCATAACCGTTGCAGCATCCCTGATAAGAGCCGCTTTAAGCTCTGCTCTGTATTCCTCTGCCCAGTTTTCACCCGCCGCATTATGCGTTTCGGGGCTGAACGATTTGATAACGCCTGCGTTTTTCTGCGCAGGCACAGCCACAAACGACCATTCATAGGCATCTGCAGGCTCTTCAAGCAGATGGCAGCAAAGCTTGCCGCCATAGCGTTTGCCCTTCTGATGCTCACAGCCTGCGCTTCTGACGTTTTCGCCGCAAACGGAGCATCTTGTAACCTTAACCGCACAACCGACACTGGTTTCTTTTTTGATGCCTGCATCGATTTCCGTGATAAGGTCTTTGTTCTTTTCCGTTCTGACCATATAAGCCTTCGCCTCAATATATGTATAAGGCTCTCCGTCGCTTGTTTTGCGTGTTTCATCGGTCACAACGCGTGTTGCATAAACTCTTGCAGTCTGGTCCTTGCTGCTCATATTGTGGTCAAAAATTCCCGTTTTGCCCACAAAAAGCTCTGCAAGGGTGTTGAGCGATGCAACGGTAAATTTTTCGTTATCCCTGTCAATCTCGTTGTCACAGAGAATAACACTGAATGTGTAAACTTCCTCCTGCGTGAGCTCTTTTCTTGCATATCTGCCGATAAGCTCAAGCTCATTCGCAGTAACGGATTGTGTCTTTTTGCTGTTCATAATCACTTACCTTTCTTACTGTTTTCCGCCTCAAGCTTTGCAGCCTGCGCGTTATAAAGCCTTGCTCTGCCAAGCTCCACCTCATCCTGAAGCGTTATGTTGTTCCAATTGATAACGGGTGAACAGCCGTAGCCCCTGCTTCGCAGAAATTCCGTGCAGATTTTTCTGATAACGGGTGTTAGTATCTGTCGGTAAGCCTCAAGCTCACTCGTCAGTGCATCCGCCTGCTGTGAGCTCATTCTCTCCGTACTGGACCAGGAAAGGCCAAGCATAAAAGGCGGCAGACCTGTTTTGGCAACAATCTGCTCAAGCAGCTGGCGAACAGGCACTTCGCTGTCCAGAATCTGGTTATCTGCTCCGATAACTTTAATCTGCACGTCGCCCACGGCAACAAAATCTTTGATTTCGGAGCCGCTCTGCATTGCTTCGCCCCATTCCTTTGCAACCTGCAACGCCCTGTCCTTTGCATAAGCTCTGTCCACGGCATCGTTGCGCGGATTATATGTAACCGCAAAACGCAGATTGCCGACTCTGTCCCAGTTTGCGCCGATGCTCTCAAAAATTTTAAGCAGTATTCCGCTCACGAATGGCAAACCCTTGAGCAAAGAATTGCCCGTCAGAGCACCGGGGTCGGGGTTAAGAACGCTGAGCAGGCAAAGCTCCTGTCTGGGTGCTTTTTTCAGCTCTCCGCCTTTATGCACAAAAACGTCAATGTCAAAACCGTTCTGTGCTCTGGCAAGCTCAATTCCGTCAAGCGGCACGTTAAAAAGTGCGCACGGCAGACCGTCAGTATCCGTCACAATCTCACCCAGAGCAGTGCCGTAGGTGAGAAGCTGTTCAAAATAAGCCGAAACAAACGCCGCCAGACCTTCTCTGTTTCCGCCCACAGGCACAGTTTCAATAAAAGTATTCAGCTCTCTTTGCGCCTGAATATCGTTGCACTCAACGCTGAATCCGCCTGTCAGACGCACAAGCTTAAAAACCGCTGCATCAATAACAGGCACAGCTTCTCTCAGCGCCTTATAGAGCCTGTGCTGAGGTGCGCCGAGAGGCTCATAGCTGTCAATCATCCCAAACGGGTGGCGGTTTGCCGCCTGCATAACAGGCATCGAAACTCTTGACGGTTTTCTGTTTTTAAATAAGCCCATCACATTCCTCCTTTCTGTCTTCTCGTTGCCGCCACGGCAAAGAATCCGTCGTCAGCTTCGTTTGCAACAACCGTTGAAACAAAATAACGGATATCGTCCATGGCGTGGTCATTTTCTTTTTTCACCGCATCCTTCGCCGAGTTTTCTTCCCAGCGGTAAAGCCCGAATTCTCTTATACTGTCCTTGCAGACCGGAGCAAACATCAGCGTACCGTTTTTAAGGCAGTCAGACACCCTGCGTATGCCGTCAATAACATCGTTTTTTGCCGGAATAACAGTGAATCTGCCGTCACGCCGTATGCACTCAATAAAGCTCGCCGCCGACGGGTCAATGATGACAGACCTTATCTTTTTACCGTCTGCAAGCTCACACAGAGCTTCAAAATGCTCGCTGTCCGTTTTCTGTCTGCCCTCGGTGCGTGAATCAAAATAATATTCATTCACTCTGTACCACACACCGTCTTTTTTGCCCCACAAACCGAAAGACGAGGGGTTGACCGTGCCGTAATCGCAGGAAATGCGGTATTCCTCCAAACCGTCGGGCGGTTCGCAGACGTGCTTTTTCTCCGAAAACATCGGGTAAACACAGCCCTGGGCAGCAACCCACCTGCCAAGCACAAATCTCTCATAAAACGCTCCCGAATACAGCCGTTCATATCTGCGGATAATGGACGGAGTGAGCGAGGGGTTATCCTTCATTGTGAAATGCAGATAAAGGCAGTTTTTTTCGCCGTGCTTCTTTATCCACTCTTCGTGAAACCAATGCATAGGATGCTCGGGGTTGCAGTTGAACCAAAGCTTTGAGCCGTCAACGGAGCAGCGGGCAAGTGCCTGCTCCACAAACGAACGTGGCATCAGCGTAACCTCATCAAGCAAAACACCTGCAAGGGTCATGCCCTGAATAAGTGCCGCTGAGCCTTCATCCTTTCCGCCGAAAAGATAAAACCTGTTTGTTCTGCCCGAATGACTTATTTCAATCAGATTGCGCGAATATTTTTCGTTGCATTCAAAACCGAGGTCGCGCAAAACGGGCAGAATAACCGTAACAACGTTTCTGCGCAGGGATGCGATTGTTTTGCCGCAAAGAGCAAAGGAAGAATCGGTAAACGCCGAAAAAGCCCACGTTACAAAAGAGACCGACATACAGAGAGTTTTGCCGGAGCGCACCGCGCCGTCACAGATAACGGCGTCACAGGTGCAAAACGGGCTTTCGGGCAGCCACCAGCACAGAGCCTGCATCTGTTTTTTGGAAAACGGAGCAAAGGCAGGCTTTTTTGTTGTCTGACTCAAACAACTTCCTCCTCCGAGAGAAGTTTTGCTCCCTCGGAAAGTGCTTTTATGAAGCTGCTCTCGGAGCTTTCTTTGCCGCCTGTAAGTTGGGCAAGCTTCTCAAGAGCCTTCAGCCTGTCGAAAAACTTGATTTCCATACCACCGCCCTTGGGGCGTTTTATTTCGGAAACATTAAATAAATCAAGCTGCTCAATTTCCTGCACAGTCAGAGTATCCTCGCACAGCATCAGCCTGAGTGCATCCGCAACTGAACCGAAAGCGAGCCTGTAAAGACCTTTTTCCGCCTGAGCCGCAAACTCATTGCGTTCTTTTTCGAGCCGCTCAGTTTCCGCCCTGATATCTGCCCGCGCAAGCAGCTTTGCGGCACTTTTAGAGGGGCAAATGCCGTAGCCTGCTCTTGCGGCACTTCCGCGAGCATCACCCGATGCGGCGTAATAAACGCAAAACAGCTTTTCTTTTTCGTTAAGACCTTTTTTCATTAGCTATCCTTTCCATAAGGCTGTTTCACGGGTTTGCTTTTTGTTCATCGCTCCGTGAGCAAGCCTTATACGGGAGTGTTTTTTTTGTTTTCTCCTCTCACCCTTAGCGCGGAAAGCGTGTTTTGCTAACACGTTTGTGCTAACAAATTTCTGATTTTCGCTTTAAATCTTCTTGCGTTTTCGCTCGATTTCTGCCGTTTCAGGCTATAAATCTCTGTTTTTCGCCGTTTTTGATGAATATTTCTTCTTTTTAAAATTTTTTGCAATTTTACTTGACTTGACGGATTAAAGGGTGTAACATTAGTGGGTAGATAAAAATTTTTTACAAAAAAGAGTGGTGAGATTTTTGGGCAGTCCCGACATACCTAACCCCCGAAGTAGATTTTTAACCGAATCAGACGCATTGGCGGAGCTGTCCGCAGCCGTTAAGTGAGCCGCATTTTATAATGACGGTTTCGCTCTTGTTTTGTTTTGATTGCATCGCCTTTGCGCCGGTATGTATATACCGATGAAAGGAGATGCTTTTTTAATGGAAGAACTTGATATCCTCATTGAAAAAGTTCCTGAGCTTATTGCCAACGGCGAGATTTCTTCGCTGCGTGAACTTTTCTCAGAAATGAATGAGGTTGATATAGCTCTGCTTATGGATGAGCTTGAGGCAAAAGAAAGACTTTTTGTTTTCCGCGTGCTTCCCAAAGATATCTCGGCAGACGTTTTTGCTTATCTTGAATCCGAATCACAGGAAGAGCTTGTGCGTATGATTAACGATGCCGAGCTTGAACGCCTGCTTGATGAAATGTTCCTTGATGACGTTGTTGACTTTCTTGAAGAAGTGCCTGCAAACGTTGTTACGCGTGTGCTTTCGCATTCGGATGCCGAAACGCGCAAACTCATCAACCGTTTTCTTAAATACCCCGAAGACAGCGCAGGCAGCCTTATGACAATCGAAATGGTGCAGCTTCACACCCATTTCACCGCCGCACAGGCAATTGACCACATCAGAAAAACAGGTGTTGACAAAGAAACCGTTTACACCTGCTACTGCACGGATGAGCGCCGCCATCTGCTCGGCACAATTCCCCTTCTTTCGCTTCTGCTTTGCGACAAAGACACCCTCGTTGGCGACATTATGGAAGAAGAGCCGCAGTTTATCAGTGTCAACACGCTTGACGACCGTGAATACGTTGCCGATATAGTAAGCAAATACGACCTTTTGAGCGTGCCCGTTGTTGATAACGAAAACCGACTTGTCGGCATCATCACCATCGATGACGTTGTTGACGTTATTGAAGAAGAAGTTACCGAAGACTTTGAAAAGATGGCGGCTATGACCCCGTCTGACGAAGAATACCTTAAAACAGGCGTTTTCAAGCTTGCGCGTAACAGAATCATCTGGCTTCTTATTCTTATGATTTCAGGTACTTTCACGGGTATGATTATTGAAGGCTATGAAACTCTGCTTTCAGGCTTTGTTGCGCTGACCGCTTCAATGCCCATGCTTATGGGTACGGGCGGTAACGCAGGCAGCCAGGTTTCAACGCTCATCATCCGCGGTCTCGCTGTCGGCGAAATTGAAATCAAGGATTATTTCAAAATTGTTTTAAAAGAATTGCGCGTTGCCGCCGTGTGCGGTGTTGTGCTCGGCGTCGCAAACGTTGCCCGAATGTTTTTCATCAGCGGTGAACGGGACTGGGAGGTTATCCTCGTTGTTTCGCTCGCGATGCTGATTGCCATTATAGTTTCAAAGCTCATCGGTTGCTCACTCCCGATTTTTGCAAAAATCATAAAGCTTGACCCTGCGCTCATGGCAGGTCCGATGATTGCAACCCTTGTTGATATTGTTACTCTCGTTATCTATTTCGCACTTGCAAAAGCATTTTTATTGTAAAAAGGTTGTTTTTGAATATAAAAGCGGTCTGTTTCGGCAGACCGCTTTTGTTTTATAAAATTTCTTGAAAATTTTCAAAAAAATATAGACCGTGTGCATTTTGTTTTCGTCTTATAGGTGTAAAGGCAAAAAAACAACCACGGAGGTAACTGAAATGAAAAAACAACTTAAGAAACACTGACACCGCAAATTTTGCCGCAAACACAGCAACTGTTCAAACCGAAAAAAATTCTTCACCCGCGCTTGATGCAAACCCTGATACGTCAACCACTTTTATTTTCAGCGAACATATTATTCTGCCAACACTGTTAAGGCTGGCGTGCATAGCCTTTCTTATAATTTCCGTTGTTTTATCCTTCGGAATTTCAAGCCCTCATTTTTTGACGGCAGGCACAATAATCCGCAGCTCGCTTTACTTCGCTCTGGCAGGCTTTCTTCTTTTCAGAGCCGTCACCGCTCCTTTTCAGGAAAGAAAATGTTTTTTGTGCATAACGCCTGAAAAAATCCGCGGCAAAATCCCCACCGGTTTTTTCGGAGTAAAGGAAATTGACATTCCCACAGCTGATATAATTGCCGTTGAAAAATCAAGTTTGTTTGGCATCTGGACCGTTTTGTTTTTCTTTGTGAGCCTTAAATTCATCACCAAAGACGGCGAAACCGATATCAGTGCATCGTCAAGATTAATGCTCATCAAAATCAGCAAAACAGCAATTGACTATATTAAAAAATATAAATAAGTACATTTCACCAAAGAAGACCGTTTTTTGCGGTCTTTTTTGGTTTAGTAATCATTGACTTTGTTGCATAATTTAGGATATTATAATAGGGTAAAAATTTATAATGGCGGGAGTTTTGGAAATGATGAAAAACACAGACAAAACAATGGAAAAAATCGTTGCTCTTTGCAAGGGCAGAGGCTTCATTTTTGCAGGCAGTGAAATCTATGGCGGCCTTGCAAACACATGGGACTACGGCCCCCTCGGTTCAAGAATGAAAAACAACGTTAAGGATGCCTGGAGAAAGAGATTTATTCAGGAACGCAAAAACAGCTATGAAGTTGACGCAGATATCCTTATGCACCCCAGAGTATGGGAAGCAAGCGGTCACGTTGCCAGCTTCTCTGACCCTCTGCTTGACTGCAAGGAATGCAAAAAGCGCCACAGAGCAGATAACCTTATTGATGATTTCAACCCCGATGCACACGCAGACGGTATGACAAAGGAAGAAATGTTTGCATATATCAAGGCAAACTCAATTCCCTGCCCCCACTGCGGCAAGCACGATTTCACAGATATCAGAGAATTCAACCTGATGTTCCAGACTTTCAGAGGCGTTACTAACGACAGCAAAAACGTTATCTATCTCCGCCCCGAAAACGCTCAGGGCGAATACGTTAACTATCTCAACGTTCAGAGAACAATGAGAGCAAAGCTTCCCTTCAGCATCGGTCAGATAGGCAAAGCTTTCAGAAACGAAATCACACCCGGTAACTTCACATTCAGAACAATCGAGTTCGAGCAGATGGAGTTCCAGACCTTCTGCAAAGAGGGCACAGACAGCGAGCTTTACGATTACTTCAAGGAATACGGCCTTAAGTTCTATCAGGATCTCGGCATTGCCGCTGAAAATCTCCGTTTCCACGATCACGAAAAGCTTGCTCACTACGCAAAGGCTGCCTGTGACATCGAATTCCTCTTCCCCTTCGGCTGGGGCGAAGTTAACGGCACTCACAACAGAACAAACTTTGACCTTACAAGACATCAGGAATACAGCGGCCAGAAGATGGATTACCTTGATCCCGAAACAAACGAAAAGTTCATCCCCTTCATCATCGAATCAACCTACGGTCTTGACAGAACAGTGCTTGCACTTCTCTGCGAAGCTTATGATGAAGAAGTTATCGATGCAGAAAAGAACGACACCAGAGTTGTTCTTCACCTCAACCCCGCAATCGCTCCCTTCAAGGCAGCCGTTCTTCCGCTTTCAAAGAAGCTTTCAGGCGACGCTCTTAAGGTTTATGAAAAGCTTCAGAAGAAGTTTATGGTTGACTTTGACGAAACAGGTTCAATCGGCAAACGTTACCGCCGTGAAGACGAAATCGGCACACCTCTTTGCATCACCTTTGACTTTGAATCACTTGAAGACAACTGCGTAACCGTCAGAGACAGAGACACAATGCAGCAGGAGCGCATTTCAATTGATGCCCTTGAAGATTACATCGCAGCACGCATCAATTTTTAATTTTGGTTAAAATAATATTCGATATATAAAGAAAGGACTGTAAGTTTTTATGAAAGTTAATTTCACAGAAACCGTGCTCAGAGACGCTAACCAGTCTCTCATCGCAACAAGAATGCCCTTTGAGGATTTCGAACCCGTGCTCAAGAAGCTTGACGCCGCAGGTTACTATTCACTTGAATGCTGGGGCGGCGCAACGTTCGATTCCTGTCTTCGTTACCTTAATGAAGACCCGTGGGAAAGACTGCGCAAAATCAAGGCAGCTTGCCCCAACACAAAGCTCCAGATGCTTCTCAGAGGTCAGAACCTCCTCGGATACAAACATTATCCCGATGACGTTGTTCGTATGTTCATCAGAAAGAGCGTTGAAAACGGCATCGACATCATCAGAATTTTCGATGCTCTCAATGACGTTCGCAACATCGAAGTGGCAGTTGACGAAACTCTCAAGTGCGGTGCACACGCATCAGGCACAATCTGCTACACAATCAGCCCCATCCATAACCTTGAAAGCTATGTTAAGCTCGCAAAAGAAATTGAAGCTCTCGGCGTTCAGTCCATCTGCATCAAGGATATGGCAGGCATTATGAGCCCCAAGGAGGGTTATGACCTCGTTAAGGCTCTCAAGGCTAATATTAAAGTTCCCATCGTTGTTCACACTCACTCAACAACAGGTCTCGGCTTCATGACACTTCTCAAGTGCGTTGAAGCAGGCGCAGATGTTATCGACTCAGCTATCTCATGCTTCTCGGGCGGTACTTCACAGCCTGCAACAGAGACACTTGTTTATACCCTCAAGCAGTACGGCTACGAGGTTGACGTTGACGAAAACGTATGCAAGGAAATCAACGATTTCTTCAAGCCCATCCGTGCAAAGGCACTTGAAAGCGGTCTTCTCAACCCCGTTG
>JAZNDY010000383.1:0-5270 GCA_045588295.1 Acutalibacteraceae bacterium | reverse complement strand
CCTGCAGATTTGTGGTTTCCTTTACGATTTCGGACATTTCTAAAAGTACCTCCTTAATTATTGCGGAAGGGGTTGACGCCCCTGCCGTCACACCGATTGCGGTGTATTGGGAAAAATCTATGGTCCTGAGCTCGTTGGCTCTTTCCACCAGAAACGTATCGCAGTTTTCACTGCACACGGCTTTAAGCTTGACCGTGTTTGAACTGTGTCTGCCGCCGATAACAATCATACAGTCGCTTTGCTTTGAGAGCTCAGCTGCTTCTTCCTGTCTTTTTCGGGTAGCAGAGCATATTGTATCAAATATTTTTGCATTTGTACAGTATATTTTTATTTTTTCTTTTATTTTTTTCCATTCATTTTGCGAAAAAGTTGTTTGGGAAACAGCTATAATTCCTTTTTCACAAAAATTCGGGTTAGCTTCAAAAAATTCTTCCGCATCCTGCTCCGTGCTGAATATGGCATATTTGCCCTTGCAGTATCCGCAGATGCCGATAACCTCAGGATGGTCAGGGTCTCCGCCGATAACAACAGGCAGATCTTCGGCTGAATTTTCTTCAACAATATCGTGTATCTTTTTAACAAACGGGCACGTTGCGTCACACACCTGCGCGCCCATTGCTTCAAGCTCACCGTAAACACTTTTTTTAACGCCGTGCGCTCTTATGATAACGGTTTCGCCCCTATGAGCCTCACAGGGGGTTTCAATAACACGCATTCCTTTTGATTCAAGGTCTTCCGTAACCGTAGGGTTATGGATAAGCTGACCGAGCGTAACCGCCTTGCAGCCTTTTTCTGCCAGCTCATAGGCTATATTGACCGCCCTGTCAACCCCGAAACAAAAGCCCGCGGTTTTTGCAAGAGTTATTCGCAATGTCCTGCCTCCCAGAGGTTAACAATACTGTCCATTATGTAGGTTGCAGCCTGTGTGAGATGGTCTTTTGTGCAATCATCGCCGCCGATGCCGAGTTTTTCAAAAGGAATAACCTCACCGAATCTGACCGTGAGCTTTGCGCCCTTTTTGGGAACCTCGTCGCAATAAACAGAAACGGGCAGAACGTCAGCCTTTGCCGCTCTTGCGATAACAGCAACGCCTCTTTTGGCTTTCTTGGGTTTTGCATCCTTTGAGCGTGTACCCTCGGGGAAGATGCCGAGAACGTGACCTTCTTTAACGATTCTTGCGGCGTAATCAAGAGCCTTTGTGTCAACAGCGCCTCTTGCAACGGGGAAGCCGTTCATCTTGGCAAGAACACAGCCGACAAGCTTTTTATCAAAAAGCTCCTTTTTGGCCATAAAATGGAACTGTCTGTTTTTGATTGCGCTGCCGATAACAGCAGGGTCAAGAGCGTGTATATGGTTTGAAGCAAGAATAAAGCCGCCCTCTGCAGGAACGTTTTCAAGGCCGACAAACTCAACCTTAAAAACCTTTTTGTTAAGGATGGGGCTGTATTTTCTCATACGCTCATAAAACTTGCTGTTTTTTATCTCTTTGTCATAATTGAAGCCCTTCATTGAACTTTCTCCTTTATGATGCTGATGATTTTTTGAACCTGTTCTTCAAGTGAAACGCCTGTTGTGTCAAGCAGCACGCTGTCTTCAGCAGGCTTAAGGGGAGCAATTTCGCGGTGAGAATCATTATAGTCTCTTTCAATCAATTCGTCAAGCACAGCCTGATAGCTGACCGTTGAACCCTTTGCCTGAAGCTCTTTGAAGCGTCTTTGTGCTCTTTCTTCTGCAGATGCGGTAAGAAAAATCTTAACACGGGCATCGGGCAAAACAACGGTGCCGATGTCTCTGCCGTCCATAATGCAGTTGTTGCGCGAAGCAATATCTCTCTGCAAATCAAAAAGAAAAGCTCTGACTGCAGGCACGGCGGAAACGTCAGAAGCCGCCATTGATGCCGGAGGCGTTCTGATTTCAACAGAAACGTCTTCACCGTTAAGAAGCACCTTCTGCTCACCGTTTTCAAAAACAAGGTCAACCGAAATGCCTTCAAGGCTTGCGGCAACGGCAGTCTTATCCTTTGTGTCAATATTCTTTCTTAAAGCGTTAACGCCGACTGCTCTGTAAAGCGCGCCTGTGTCAACATAGATATATCCCATTTCTTTTGCCGCCGCTCTTGCAGACGTGCTTTTGCCTGCGCCGCCGGGGCCGTCGATTGCAACGTTGATAACGGAATTGTTCATATTATACCTCCTGTGCGGCACTTAAGCCGGCAAGTCTTCCTGTTGAAAAAGCAATCTGAAGGTTGAAGCCGCCAGTATAAGCATCGGCATCAATAACTTCACCTGCAAAATATAAGCCCTTGACGAGCTTGGATTCCATCGTTTTGGGGTTAATCTGCGAAACGTCAACACCGCCTGAAGTGATAATCGCTTCTGCAACGGGTCTGAAATCCGTTACGGTCACGGTAAGATTTTTGAGCAACACCGCAAGGTTTCTGCGTTGCTCCTTGGTGACCTGGTTAACCTTTGTTGAAAGCCCGATTCCGCTGAGCCTGACTATAACGGGCACAAGCTTTTTGGGAAGCAGAGAGTTGAGAGCGTTGATGAAATTTCTGTTGATATTCTCTGAAAAATCGCGCAGAATCCTTGCATCAAGCTGCTCAACCGTCAGCGCAGGCTTGAGGTCGATTGAAATTTTATATCTGCCGCTTTCCATCTGCCGCATATGAGCGCTGGCGCTGAGGATAACGGGACCCGAAACGCCGAAATGAGTGAAAAGCATTTCACCGAAATCGGAGTAAATTTCTTTATTATTCTTTTTAGTGTCAATAACTTTAATTGCAATATTGCGAAGAGAAAGACCCATAAGGTCGCTGCAAAAGCCCTCGTGAATTTCAAGCGGCACAAGCGAAGGTCTGAGCGCGGTTATCTTATGCCCCGCCTGCTCCGCAAGCTCATATCCGTCACCGGTTGAGCCTGTGCCGGGGTAAGAAAGACCGCCCGTTGCGATAATAACCTTGTCGGCATAAATCGTTTCGCCGTCTTCAGTTTCGCAGCCTTTGACCGCAGAATCTTCGACAATCAGTTTAACCGCTCTGCCCTTGATTATGCTTGCTCTTCTGCGTGCAAAATCAGTCAGGGCATCAACAATTTCAACCGCATTGTCTGAAACGGGAAAAACTCTGTTGCCTCTCTCCGTTTTAAGGGCAACTCCCCTGCTTTCAAAAAACTCAATAACGTCTGCAGGCATAAACCTTGAAAACGCGCCGTAAAGGAATCTGCCGTTTTGCGGCACGTTTGCGATAAGCGATTCAAGGGAATTGCAATTATTTGTGACGTTGCATCTGCCCTTGCCCGTTATCATAACCTTTCTTGCAGGGCGGTCATTGCGCCCAACCCCACCGGTCTGCACACCCGAAGCCGCCGCACAGCCTGCCGCCATAAGACCTGCCGCACCGCCGCCGATTACCAGCAAAGAAGTTTTCATTCTTCAACCTCCCTGTCGGTGTTGTTATAGACCCTGTATTCGTCCCAAATTTCCTCAAGTGCGTGAAGGTCGCTGTAAACCTTATCTTTCTTCTCTTTTGCGCAAGCCGCAATCAGCGCGTTAATAACGCTCAGCGGAGCAACAAGAGAGTCAACGAAAGAAACCATACTGCTTTTTGCAACAAGCAGATGGGTTGCAAACGGGGCTATGGGTGAAGATTCGCCGTCCGTAACGGAAATTATGGTTGCGCCCCTGCTTTTGGCAAAAGAAAGCGCTTTGATTGTCTGGTTTGAATATCTGGGGAAGCTGATTGCAAGGCAAACGTCATCACTGCTGATTCTGAACATCTGCTCAAACAGCTCGCTTGATGAAGACGTGTCGATAAGCACCACGTTATCGTTGAGAAATCTGAAATAAAATGCAGCAAAACTTGCAATTGCCGCAGAGCTTCTTACGCCCAGAATATAGATTTTTTTAGCCTTGTTTATTGCCTCAACGCTGCCCTCAAAAGCCACGCGTGAAATGCTTTCGCGTGTTGATTTGATAAGCTCGGCATCGGCAGAAAAGGTTTTGTCAATAAAGTCACTGCCCTCATATCGGCTTGCGGCAACCTCCATACGCTGAACGCTTGTGAGATGGCTCTTAACCATTTCCTGCAGATATTTCTGAAGCTCGGGATAGCCGTCAAACCCAATGTTTGTGGCAAATCTGACAACGGTGGATTCACTCACGCCAACGGTTTTGCCGAGGTTTGCGGCTGTCATAAACGAGGCTTTCTGATAATTATTCGTTATGTAATCGGCAATCTTTTTGTGGCCCTTTGAGAGGGTCGGATAAACCGCTTCGATTTTGGTTTGAAAGTTTTCTGCCATATAGACACCTCTGAAGACTCATATGTAGTTTATTTTACACCATTTTATATAAAATTGCAAGCAAAGATACAGCTTTTTTGCAAGAAATATTTCATCATCTTTCAATTGACCTGGCAGATATATTGATGTATAATATTGTTAATTCTGTTTATTAAGGAGAACATCTATGGCTAACACATCCGTTTTATGGTATGCCTCCCCTGCAAAAGCCTGGACTCAGAGCCTGCCCATCGGCAACGGCATTCTGGGCGCAATGATTTACGGCGGTGTGGAAAAAGACCTTATCTGCCTTAACCACGACCAGCTCTGGACAGGCACACCCCGTGACACAATCAGAAAGGGCGCACCCGAATCATATAAGAAGGCTCAGAAGCTTGCTCTTGAAGGCAGGCTCAACGAAGCTCAAAAAGAAATTCAGGACAATTTCCAGAGCGTTTTCACAAACGCTTACGTGCCTTTCGGCAATATGGAAATCATTATGCAGACCAAGGGCAGAGCCAAAAACTATAAGCGTTCGCTTGACCTGAGCAACGCCGTTGCCGCAACTGAATACACCTGCGGCAAGGTTACATATAAAAAGGATTATTTTGCTTCAAACCCTGCAAAAATGATTGTCATCAGGCTCACCGCAGAGGGCGGCAAAATGACCTTTGAGGCACAGTTCACCTCAAAGCTCAAGGGTTACAGCCTTGTTTCCGATGCAGAAGGCATCGTTTATTTTGACGGCGAATGCCCCGGCGTGCCTGACGTTGAAGGGTTTGAAGAAAACTTCGGCTATTCCGACGAGCCTGAAAAGAGAGGCATCCGTTACAGAGGCGGTATGAAGATTGTTTCTGACGGTCAGCTCCGCAGAACTGACGACCATCTCACGGTCAAAGATGCAACGTATGCAGAGATTTATTTCACTGCCGAAACATCCTTTAACGGCTGGAACAAACACCCCTACCTTGAGGGCAAGGAGTATAAGGC
>JAZNDY010000382.1:0-2891 GCA_045588295.1 Acutalibacteraceae bacterium | reverse complement strand
AAACCTCGAAACCCTTATTTATCAAGGATTTCAAGGCTTTCTGTTGGTTGCGGAGACAGGACTTGACTCGCGCCGCTGCGGCGGCTTGGTCGCTCGCGGTCACAACAGTCCACCGGACTGTTGCTCTGTGCCGCTCGTCCTTCAAGTCCCGTTCCTGAAAACAAAAAATACAAGCCACCCTGATGGATGGGTTGCGTTTTTATGGTGCGGATAACAGGACTTGAACCTGCACGAACTTGCGCCCATTAGAACCTGAATCTAACGCGTCTGCCAATTCCGCCATATCCGCATATTCTGTTGCCCGTTAAATTTTACACGGCACGGGTATCCGAGGGAGAGCTTTAAGCTTTTTCTCCGTGATGTGAAAAGAGGATTCCGTTGAAGGAATCCTCTCCTGGTGCGAGAGACGGGACTTGAACCCGTACGTCGTAAACACACGCCCCTCAAACGTGCGCGTCTGCCGATTCCGCCACTCTCGCATATCTTCTGTTCGCTTGGAACGTTGCCTATTATAGCAAACCGTTATGCCGTTGTCAAGTGTTTTTTTGAAATTTTTTTAATATTTTTTTATTTTTATTTTTAGTGCCGAATAAGCATTAAAACAGATAAGTTTCAACTGTTTTTTGCCGTATTCTTTAAAAAATCCATAAGAAAAACGGGCGCATTGCTGCACCCGTTTTATGTGGCTTACGTTCAGTTCTGAATAAATCCGCAATTAGTGCAGAAACCCTGACCTGCAGGGATAACCGCACCGCAATTGGTGCAGAACTCGTTCTGCTGAGGATATGCAGGGGCAGGCTGAGGGGGTGTCTGCTGAGAATATGATGGAACAACGGGCTGAGGGGGAGCCTGCACTGCAACAGGAGTGGGAGAAGCCTGAACCGTTACGGCTTTTTCTTTTTTGGCTTTCTTATCAGGCTTGATGCAAACTGACAGAATGAAGAGACCGACACCCACGATTATGCCTAAAGAAAAAATGATATCGATTAAATAATTAATTTGAGAATTTATTTCTTTAAGACACTGTGCTGAATATAAATCGGCAGCATACGTTAAAGAATCCGTTTCCACATACTGTGTTTCAACGCCGTCACCTTCAACAATGGCATATATGTATTGTTTTTCTTCGGGCGAGCGTTCCTCTATATAACCGAACCTGAAATAATCAACGTCGCGGCTGTTGCTTTCAACCAAGCATACGGTGAACAGCACGATGAGGGTAACACTGAAGAGTATTCCTAAAATTTTTAAAGCTTTCTTATGCATGATTACGTCTCCTTTGTTTTAGGTTATGCCTTTAGTATAAATGCTCTGTTATTTTAACCGTAAGCGTGATTTTACATATGTTGCACGGACAAACACAGGTTTGCCCGTAATTTGAAAACACACCTCAATCATTGCAAAGTCAACACATTTTCTGCAATTTCTTTAAAAACAGGTGCGCAGCTCACCGCGCCTTCGCCGCCGTTTTCTTTGATGATAACAACAGCATATTGCGGCTCGTCGGCAGGAAAATAGCCTGCAAACCAGGCGTTATATATCTCTTCGCCGTTTTCGCTTCTGCCTGTTTGTGCCGTTGCGGTTTTGCCTGCGCAGGCAACAAAATCCGATTTTGCTTTTTTTCCGCTCCCCTGCTCCACAACAGACTCAAGAAAAACCTGAAGCAGGTCTGCAGTTTCGGGCGCGATTATCCGTTTGCGCTCGGTATAGTTATATTTTTTTATAAAATTACCGTTCTCATCGACCTCACCTTCAACAAGATAAGGTTCAACGTAAAAGCCGCCGTTGGCAATTGCCGCCATCATTGAGCATATCTGCAAAGGCGTTGCCGTCAGCTCACCCTGCCCGAAAGAGAGGTTTGCCGTTGCCGCCGCAGAATCAACGGTTTGCGGCAGATTACCGCTGTTTGATTTTATGCCGTCTGCAAGCTTTGTTTCTTTGCCGAAGCCGAAGTTTTCAGCCGTATCAATTATATTATAAGCTCCCGTTTCAAGCGCAAGAGCAATAAAATAAGTGTTGCACGAAACGGCGGTTGCGCCCTGCATATCAAGCGTGCCGTGGCCGTCTTTATTGTGACAATGAAAAGTTACGCCGTTATGGGTGACACTGCCCGTGCAGGTGTAAGAAAAGCTTGAAGGCACACCGTTTTCGAGCGCTGACGCAGCAACAACGGGTTTAAAAACCGAGCCTACACTGAAAGGTAAAAACACACGGTTAATCAAAGGCGAATCGGGATTTTCAAGAGCAGAAGCAATATCGTCAGGGTTGAACGCAGGCCTTGAAACGCAGGCTTTGATTGCACCTGTTCTGACGTGTGTTATCACTGCCGCAGAGCATCCTCCGCCCGAAGAATCCAGCGCATTTTCAACAATCCGCTGAATATCTGCATCTATTGTAAGCACAGCTCCGCTGACGGGTGCGGAAAAATCGGATATTTCAATTTTTTCGCCAAGCATCACTCTGCCGTTGGCGTCTGTTGCAACTCTTGCGGCAACGGTTTTGTTGCCCGAGGCAAGCAAAGAATCAAAGGCTTTTTCTGCACCGCTTACTCCCGAGCCGTCATAACCGCAATAGCCGATAACGTGGCAGGCAAGCGAGCCGTAACGCACGGGATGAGCAACAACAAGAATATCCTTGCCGTCGCAGTCAGTTGAGCCGACTTCAACGCAAACAGCTTCACCTGCAAGCATTTTTTCTTTAACAAAGCGGAATTGCGCTGCGTCAAGCTCTGTTTCAAGGGCGGCAAGTGCCTTTTGCGTCGGTTTTGCAATTGCCGCAAAACGCTTTGCAGAATTTGTAAGCGGTTTCAGGTTGCAGTCATAGATTGTGCCGCGCAAATGCACAACGTCAAACCGCAAACCTGACCCCGAAGCGGCAACAGTCTGAGCGGT
>JAZNDY010000381.1:0-5166 GCA_045588295.1 Acutalibacteraceae bacterium | reverse complement strand
ATCCGACTTATAAAACAAAAAGAGCAGATACCGCATGGTATTTGCTCTTTTTCTTCTGTATTTGGGATTAGCGAATAATACAATTTACAATAACAAATTTTATTTGCTCACCCAAGCAAAAGTTCCTCAAATGAAACATCAAATATCTTTGCAAAGGCGATAATTTCAATATCGGTAACAAATCTTTTGCCGCACTCGATTCTCTGAATTGCATTTTTATCAATATCAATTCCGACAAGTTGCATCCTGTCAGCAAGTTCCCTCTGCGATATTTTAATTTTAAGCCGAAATCTGGCAATGTTTTTTCCGCAAACATTGTTCAGTCCGTCATCAGTTTTATTTATAAACATAATTTTCCCCTCTTTGACATTTAGTGCTTGTCAACGAGAAAATTATATGTTATAATCATAGCTAATATGACATTCTGTGAATGTCAAGTACATGTAAAAAGGAGAATTCGTATGGAAAACTCAACTGAAGTAAAAAAATGTTACTCCCGAACAGCCGAATCCCAACCTTATACCGTGCAAGCTTTGTGGAGCTCAAATGGCAAAGTCAGCAAAAAAATGTCCATCGTGCGGAGGAAAGAATAAGGCAAAAAGTAAGAAAAAACTTATTGTGTTTGGTGTTGTTGTTCTTATTATCGCAATTGTTTTTGGCTCTAATTCTATCATAAACAAAATCAAAGAAAACAATATCGAGTTCGAACAAGGATTTGCGGCAACTATGCTTAACGACCATCGTGCAAACGAAGCTGCTGCAAACGAAAAATATTCCGGTAAAGCATACTATTTTGTCGGAATAGTTTATAGCATAAGCTCTACTGAACTTGAGGTTTGTGTTGACGGTAATGTGGTTGTCAATGGTGCACTGCGTAGCATTGGCGGACATCAACTCACTTGTGACCTCTCCGAATTAAAAAACACAGAACATTTTTATGAAAATGTAAAAGAAGGCAGTACGGTAACAGTCAAAGGTGTAATTGATGATATCTGGAACGGACATATCAACATAGATGCTTATTACATTGAGCTTTATGAAGGCGAGTATGAGTATACATATCTGAATGTAAAATAAAATCCAAGGAAACAGTAATAAACAACAAAATACCCCAGTTGATACAATTGTATCAACTGCGGTATCTTTTCTGGCGGAGAGTCAGGTGCAGGGTGGGCGGCTTTCTCACGGTGCTCGACTTTCGGTTGCTTGTGGTCGGTTTGGGCACGGAGCAACCCGACGGGCTAAAAACATTCCCCCGGAATGTTTTCTTAACGCCCTTTCGAACCCCTAACTCTTTTTTTGTAAATTTTAAGAGCACAGTAACAGATATTACTGTGCTCTTAAATCTGGCGGAGAGTTAGGGATTCGATTCGCGCGACTGCGGTCGCTTGGTCGCTCGCGGTCACAACAGTCCACCGGACTGTTGCTCTGTGCCGCTCGTCCTTCGAATCCCAAACAGCAAAACAAAAAGTCATCACAGCTGATGCTGTAATGACTTTTTTCTGGCGGAGAGTTAGGGATTCGAACCCTAGGTGAGTTTCCCCACACAGCATTTCGAGTGCTGCACCTTCGACCTCTCGGACAACTCTCCATATATTGTTTTTAAACAGCTTTGATATTTTAGCAGATTTTATTGCTCTTGTCAATCTGTATTTTGCCAACGGAAGATGCCGAAACATTCAGTTATTATGTTTAATATATATAAAAATGACGAAAAGGCGGTTTTTGGTTGACTTTTTTGCTTTAATATGATAATGTATTAACACAATAATAGCCGTTCAACGGCTGAAAAGGAGTTTTAAATTATGAAAAGAATACTTGCACTTCTCCTCGCACTTTTAATGATTTTCGTTCTTGGCGCTTGCGGCGGCAAGGACAGCGGCTCTGACTATGAATACATCAAAGAAAAAGGCGAAATGATCATCGGTATCACTCTTTTCAAACCTATGAACTATTACAATGAAAAGAATGACCTTATAGGCTTTGAAACAGAGTTTGCTGAAGCTGTTTGCGCTAAAATCGGCGTAAAGGCAAAGTTCCAGGAAATCAACTGGGCAGCAAAAGAAACAGAACTTAACGGCAAAACAATTGACTGCATCTGGAACGGTATGACAATTGATGACGAAAGACTTGCAAATATGTCAATCTCAACACCTTATATGCAGAACAAGCAGGTTCTTATTATCAAAGCAGATAATCTTGCAAGCTTCACATCTGTTGACGGTCTTAAGATTGCTGCAGAAGGCGGTTCTGCAGGCGCAAATGTTATTGAAAACGATGCATATTTCAAGAATGCACAGTTTGTTGAAGTTGAAGATATGGCAGCAGCTCTTATGGAAGTTGCAGCAGGCACATCCGACGGTTGCGTTATCGACTACGTAACAAGCCTTGGTTCAATCGGTGAAGGCACTGACTATGCAAACCTTGTTGTTGTTGAAAATGCAAAGTTCCAGCTTGGCAATGACGAACAGTACGGTATTGCTTTCCGCAAGGGCAGCGATATGACAGCTAAGGTTAATGCAGCTATCACAGAGCTTGTTAACGACGGCACACTTAAGAAGATTGCTGATAAGTACGGCCTTGGTGAACAGCTTATTGCTAAATAATTTAAAGATACAGGAAGATTTTGATGACTGAGATTTTGCTTAACGCGGCACAAGGCGGCATCTTGAACGGAGAGTTTGCGGAAGTTTCTCTTTCGCTGCTTGAAGGTCTTTGGGAAAACGTAAGACTGTTTTTCTCAACCCTTCTGTTTGCTCTTCCTTTGGGCTTGATTATAACTTTTGGCTCAATGTCAAAATTCCGCCCGGTGAAATACTTAACAAAAACCTTTGTATGGGTTATCAGAGGCACACCGCTGATGCTTCAGCTTTTTGTGGTGTTCTATGTGCCCGGGTTGGTGTTTAACGTTCCTATGCAGGACAGAATGACAGCGGCACTGATTGCTTTTGTTATTAACTACTCTGCTTATTTTTCAGAAATATACAGAGGCGGAATCGAAAGCATTCCCAAGGGGCAGTATGAGGCTTGCCAAGTGCTTGGCATGAACAAGACGCAAACGTTTTTTAAGGTTGTTCTGATGCAGGTTGTAAAACGCGTTGTTCCCCCGATGAGCAACGAGATTATTACTCTCGTAAAAGACACCTCGCTTGCAAGAGTTATTGCTGTTTCCGAAATATTGATGGCAGCCGAACGCTTTTCAAGAAAAGGTGTTATCTGGCCGTTGTTCTACACAGCGGTGTATTTCCTCGTTTTCTGCGGTGGTTTGACACTTGTTTTCGGCTATATAGAAAAGAAGCTCGATTATTATAAAGGTTAAGGTGCAGGCATGGCAATACTTGAAGTTAAAAATTTACACAAAAGCTTCGGGAAGAACACTGTTCTTAACGGTATCAGCTTTTCTCTTGAAGAGGGAAAGGTTCTTTCGATAATCGGTTCGTCAGGCAGCGGTAAAACAACGCTTCTGCGTTGCATAACCTCTCTTGAAACCGCCGATGAGGGCGAAATTGTTGTTAACGGCAACGTTGTTTTTGACAGCGCAAACAAGCATAAATTCACAAAAGAAGAAATCCGCAGAAACCGTCTGGCTGTAGGTCTTGTTTTTCAGTCTTTTAACCTTTTTCCGCAATACAGCGTTATTGATAACGTAACCCTTGCGGTCAAGCTTCAGGCGAAGAACAGAAGCGATTACAAGGCAAACAAGAAGCAGATTCTTGCAGAGATTGAAGCGCAGGGTATGGAGCTTCTGCGCAAGGTCGGTCTTGAAGAAAAACGCGATGCATATCCCTGCGAGCTTTCGGGCGGTCAGCAGCAACGCGTTTCTATTGCCAGAGCTCTTGCAATGGAGCCTGACATCCTCTTCTTTGACGAACCCACTTCTGCTCTTGACCCCGAGCTTACGGGCGAGATTCTTAAGGTTATCAAGAGCCTTGCAACATATAATATGACTATGGTTATTGTTACGCATGAGATGGCGTTCGCAAGAGACGTTTCGGATGCGGTTATCTTTATGGATGGCGGTGTTATTGCCGAATACGGCACGCCCGAAGAGGTAATTGAGAACCCGAAGAATGAAAGAACCAAGACGTTCCTCAACAGATTCCAGCAGTGACAGCCTTTCTTACGGAGCGAAGACCAAAAGAAACAAAATAAAAATTAAGGCTTGCGAGGTTTTTGACCTTGCAAGCCTTGTTTGTTTTATTGATGTTAATTAATAGCAGAGCGTGTCTGTTTCCATATAACGAACGCCCATACCATAGAGCATTCTTGCATCTTCAAGGGTGTTTACAGTCCAGAATGAAAGACCTATGCCGTTATCAACAGCAAGCTGAATGCTGGCTGTATCATTTGCTGAAAGGTTAGGTGAAAGCCAGGTGTTACCAAGCTCTTTTGCTTCAGCAATATTCTTTTCATCAATCTTATCAATCAGATACCAAAGTTCAATTTCGCTGTCAAGGGCTCTGATTGCCTTGAGCTGCTCAAGGTCAAATGAAATGATGATTGACTGCTCTTTAAGACCCTTCTTTTCAAGAGCTTCGATAATGAGATAAAGCTTGTCAAAGTTTTCTGACTTAATCTCAATCTGCGGTCTTGTGGATGAACCCACAAAAACGTCAAGGTATTCTTCAAGAGTGGGCATACCGAGATTTTCATAAGCCCAGAAGTTTGCGCCGTTTTTGAAACGGAGCTTTCTGACCTCCTCAAGAGTCATATCTTCAACTGCACCCACCTGGCAGAATCTGCCGTTAACGTCATCGTTATGGAGAAGCACCCAATGATTATCTTTTGTGAGTCTGATATCACATTCAGCTGAATAAAAGCCGAGCTCAACAGATTTTTCGTAAGCGGGAATTGAGTTTTCGGGGGCGACAGCTGTGATGCCTCTGTGAGCGGTAAGATAGATAGGGTCATCAGCCGTGCCGATGTTATTTTCGCTCAAAGAAATCAGCTCTTTAGGCTGATTAAAAAGCTTTGCAACGTGAACAAAAGGAAGAAACGGACACATAAAAACGGGCACAAGAATGCTTGAGATAATCTGATTGATAAATGTCATTTTAACACAACCTTTTTAATGTTTTCGTAACAAACGGGAGGACTTCATATGAAGACCTCCCGAAACTTGTAGTTTGATTTGGTTTTATTTGCTTACTGCAGCTTCTTCTTCAG
>JAZNDY010000380.1:0-2609 GCA_045588295.1 Acutalibacteraceae bacterium | reverse complement strand
TTATTACGAGCGTAAGCGAGTAACAAGGTTCTGATGCAACAGCATCAGGTTCTTATTACGAGCACAGCGAGTAACAAGGTTGTCGAACGCCTTGCGTTCGAGGTTCTTATATCCATTTAACTAAGGGGGCAGATATTCAGTTGCATTGGACGGAAACTATTCTATCAAAAAGATTTGGCAATGTCAAGAAATTTATGCTGTAACGCAAAACCGCCGAAGCATTTCTGCCTCGGCGGTGAATTTTTTATTCGTCTTCTGCAAGAGCCTTTGCTTCTTCGATAACCTTTGATGCAACCATTTCGGGAGCTGCCTCATAGTGGTCAAATTCGAATGAGAAATAGCCTCTGCCGATTGTTACGGAGCGGAGAACCGTTGCAAAGTCACCCATTTCAGCCATGGGAACTTCTGCGATGAGTTCCTGCATCTTGGGGTCGTCTTCGCAGGGACCCATACCAAGAACGCGGCCTCTTCTCTTTGTGATATCGCCCATGATATCGCCGAGGTTGTCGCCGGGCATATAAGCCTTGAGTGCGCCGTAGGGTTCAAGAATCTTGGGGTTAGCCTGAGGCATACCGTTCTTGTAAGCAATCTTTGCAGCCATCTTGAACGCCATTTCGTTTGAGTCAACGGGGTGAGATGAACCGTCATAAAGAGTTGCTCTGAGACCAACAACGGGGTAACCTGCGAGCGGACCCTTGAGGATAGCTTCACGCAGACCCTTTTCAACTGCGGGGAAGAAGTTCTTGGGAACTGAACCGCCAACAACTCTTTCTGCAAACTCGAAGCCGTCGCCTTCAATATGTTCAAATTCAATCCAAACGTCACCGAACTGGCCGCTGCCGCCTGACTGTTTCTTATGTCTGCCCTGAACTGCAACTTTCTTGCTGATTGTTTCTCTGTATGCAACTCTGGGAACGCTCAGGTCAACTTCAACACCGAACTTTGTCTTGAGCTTTGTAACAACTGAATCAAGATGCTGTTCGCCAAGGCCTGCGATGATCTGTTCTTTTGTTTCTGTGTTTGTTGTGTAGGAGATTGTGAGGTCTTCTTCAGCAAGTCTGTTAAGACCTGATGCAATCTTATCTTCCTCGCCCTTCTTCTTTGCCTTAACAGCCATGGGAAGGCAGGGCTTGGGGAAGGTTACGCCCTTAAGCTGGAAGGGCTTCTTGGGTGAGCAGAGAGTATCGCCTGTTTTGAAGCCTGAAAGCTTTGTGATAACACCGATATCACCTGCAAGGATAGCTGATGCTTCTTCCTGCTTGCCGCCCTTGGGGAAGAGGAGCTTGCCCATTCTCTCGGTTTCACCTGTGCGCTCATTATAAGCGGGTGTATCGGGAGTAATCTTACCGGAAATAACCTTGAAATATGACATCTTACCAACGAAGGGGTCAGCAACGGTCTTGAAGCAGATAGCTGCAAGGTCGCCGTTTTCGTCACAGGTAAGTTCGCCCTCTGATGCAACTGATGCTGCGTCGGGAGCTGACTGAACAATACCGTTATTGATAAGGTCAACAGCTTCAAGCTGATAACCTGAGCAAGCATAAACAGGGCAGATGTCTCCGGCAAGAATGCCTGTCTTAAGACCTCTGTCGATTTCTTCGTCGGTAAGTTCTTCGCCGTCAAAGAATTTCATCATAAGATCTTCGTCTGCGCTTGCAACAGCTTCGATGAAAGCTTCCTTCATTCTGTTTGTTCTTTCATCATTCTCGGGCATGGGAGCGTCTGAACGCTTGCCGTCTTTATATGAGAAAGCTTCGTTTCTTGAGAAGTCAACGTAGGAGATAACCTTATCACCCTCAACGTAAGGAACAACAACGGGGCAAATCTTGTTGCCGTATTCTTCCTGAAGAGAGTCAAAAGTCTTATAGAAGTGAGCGTTTTCACCGTCGCAACGGGTGATTGCAAACATCTTGTTGATGCCTCTTTCTGTTGCTGCCTTATAAGCTTTTTCAGCGCCAACGTCAAGCGTTGTGCCTGATGCAAGAACGATGAGAGCTGCACCTGCCGCACGCATACCTTCGCTCATACCGCCTGCAAAGTCGAAGAGACCGGGAGTGTCAATAATATTGATTTTTGTGTTTTTCCATTCAAAAGAAGCAATAGCTGAAGCTATTGAAGTCTTACGTCTTTTTTCTTCTGCATCAAAGTCAAGAACGGTGTTGCCGTCTGCAACTCTGCCGAGTCTGTCTGTAGCGCCTGCAAGGTAGAGCATTGCTTCCGCAAGAGTTGTTTTACCTCTGCCGCTGTGACCGGCAAGAACGATGTTTCTTATGTCTTTTGCACTGTAGGCTTTCAAAAGAATTTCCTCCTTAATACGCTCTGCAGAGCCCCTTTTGAATAAGCTCTGCGGCGAAACTGCCTTTGGCAGTAAATTTTCAGTGTTTTAATTTCAACGAATTAAAGTGCCACATTAAATGTGATTATATCACAAAAGTTTTTCAATTTCAATAATATTTTTGTGATTTTTTGTTAAATATTAAGTCTGATTTAGAAAAAAATTAGCTTTTTTTGCAAAATCAGCCCTCTGAATGCACCTCAACAGATTCATCTCCGTCTTGGTTTTGTGCATTTTTTTCAACATCAACGTTTTCGGTTGCTTTTGTTTTATC
>JAZNDY010000379.1:0-1505 GCA_045588295.1 Acutalibacteraceae bacterium | reverse complement strand
TCTTCGCCCTCTTCTTCGTGAACAGCGCTCAGGAGCATACCGCAGGACTCAATGCCCATCATAGCTTTGGGGGGGAGGTTGGTGATGGCTATGAGTGTTTTGCCGATGAGCTCTTCAGGCTCATAGAAAGCGTGGATGCCGCTGAGGATTGTGCGGTCTGTGCCTGTGCCGTCATCAAGTGTGAACTGCAGGAGCTTTTTGCTCTTGGGCACGGCAACGCAATCTTTAACCTTGACTGCTCTGAAATCTGATTTGCTGAAAGTTTCAAAATCAACGGCATCTTCAAACAGAGGCTCGATTTTAACCTTTGAGAAATCAATAACTTCTTCTGCAACTTCAGCAACTTCTTCTGCAACGGGTTCAGCCGCAACGTCGGCTGCCTTTTCTGCAGGCTTTGCGGAATCTGAACCGCCCAGGCTCTTCATTGTGGGGAAGAGAAGAACGTCTCTGATAGCGGAAGAGTCTGTGAGAAGCATACACATTCTGTCAATACCGAAGCCGATGCCGCCTGTGGGGGGCATACCGTATTCAAGAGCCATAAGGAAGTCATCGTCTGTGGTGTTTGCTTCTTCGTCACCCTGTGCAAGAAGAGCTTCCTGAGCCTTGAAGCGTTCTTTCTGGTCAATGGGGTCGTTAAGCTCTGAATAAGCGTTTGCCATTTCCCAACCGTTCATAAAGAACTCGAAGCGCTCAACGTAATCGGGGTTGCCGGGCTTCTTCTTTGTGAGGGGTGAAATTTCAATGGGGTGGTCGATAACGAAGGTGGGCTGAATAAGATGCTCTTCAGCAAATTCTTCAAAGAACAGGGCAAGAATATCACCCTTGCCGTGCCTTGCTTCGTATTCAACGTGGTGCTTGTCTGCAAGAGCTCTTGCATCCTCAACGGTTGCAACCTCGTTCCAGTCAACACCTGCGTATTTCTTGACGGCGTCAATCATTGAGATTCTTTCAAAGGGCTTGCCAAGATCCATCTCAACGCCGTTATATGAGATTTTGGTTGTGCCCAGAACTGCCTGAGCAACGTATCTGTAAAGGTTTTCGGTAAGCTCCATCATGCCGTTATAATCTGTGTAAGCCTGATAAAGCTCCATAAGGGTGAATTCGGGGTTGTGGCGTGTGTCACAGCCTTCGTTTCTGAAAACTCTGCCGATTTCATAAACCTTTTCCATACCGCCGACGATGAGTCTCTTGAGGTAAAGCTCAAGTGAAATGCGGAGCTTGAAATCCTCATTGAGTGCGTTATGGTGAGTGAGGAAGGGTCTTGCGGCGGCACCGCCTGCGTTTGCAACAAGGATGGGTGTTTCAACCTCAAGAAAGCCCTGTGAATCAAGATAGTTTCTGATTTCTCTGAGAATGAGTGAACGCTTGACGAAGGTATCTTTAACCTCGGGGTTCATAATGAGGTCAAGGTAACGTCTGCGGTAGCGTGTGTCTGTGTTTGTGAGGCCGTGGAATTTTTCGGGCAGGGGAAGAAGTGACTTTGAAAGAAGGCGGACAGCCTTGGC
>JAZNDY010000378.1:0-7507 GCA_045588295.1 Acutalibacteraceae bacterium | reverse complement strand
AGTCATTCTGAAAACGCTTTCGTTATAGAAAAGCTTTGTGAGAGCGTCACCGAGTTTGGCGTTTTTAACGATCGAGAGAGTAATGTCGGGTTTAAGTGCCATAAGGCGGCCGTCAGAATTATTAAAAGCAAGAATGCTGCTGCTTGAGAGGAAGTCTCTGTTATCGCTGTAAAAGCTGTATTCCTCAAATTTAGCCATTCTGTACTCTTTATAACCCCATTTTTTATAGAGCCTTGAAAGCTCAAAAGTGAGGCTGTCTTCTTTTGACATTGTAGCAAGAAATTCTTTCATAATATCACCTGATAATTTTTAGTATGGATACAGTATAACACACTTTAATGTGTTAGTCAATTAGCGATTTACCACGCTAAAACAAAATCGCTTTATTTATATTTATTGAAATTGAACAATTATTTGTTTTTGTCTTCATATTCACGCAGGCGGTCAAAGCTTTCCTGGCTTATTACGTGCTCAATTCTGCAGGCGTCAATTGCCGCCTGTTCTGAACTGACTCCGATACGCATCAGCCAGCCCGTTATTGTTTCGTGACGCTGAAAAATTCTTTCAGCTACCTCTTTTCCTTTTATTGTGAGGGTTATCAGACCGTCACCGTCTGTTTCAATAAATCCTTTTTCTCTGAGGTTGCGCATAGCAACACAAACACTGGGTTTTGAATATCCGAGTTCTGTTGCAATGTCTACAGAACGCACGGCATTTTTTTTCTTGTTCAATATATATATTGTTTCGAGATAGTTTTCAGCTGATTCGCCGATAATCATATATACAACCCCTAATATAATTGATTTCAGTATAATAACATATTATAATTAAATAATCAACATTTATATTAAATAATCTTGACATAATTAATTTTTATATGTTATTCTTATTTTGTCATTTTGAATAAAAAGGTGATGAAAATGAGAAAAAATAAAGATGGAAAAACAAAAAGAACCAAAGAACAACGCAAAAATATTTTAAAGAAAATTCTGTTGGTGCTTGTGTCGGTTGTTGCAGTGCTGACGCTTGTAACTGCTGTAACAAATTTTGTTCTTTATAAACTCAATATGGACAGAGTTTCTGAATATTCTGCAGTTGTTAATCCCGAGGCTATTAAACCTGTTATTGATGAAAACGGCGAATATGTTTTTGTTGCGGACAGAGAACTTAAAATTCTTCAGCTGACTGATATTCATATCGGCGGCGGTTGGATGTCGTTTAACAAGGACAGAATGGCAATCAACACAGTTGCTGCGTTAATCACTGCGGAAAAGCCGGACCTTGTTGTTGTTACAGGTGATATCTCTTATCCAGTTCCGTTCCAATCCGGAACATTTAATAATAAAACATCTGCTAAAATATTTATTTCTCTTATGGAAAAGCTTGGGGTGCCGTGGACTGTTACTTTCGGTAATCACGACACAGAATCTTACAGCTATTTTAACCGTGAAAAAATCGGTAAGCTTTATGCAGACGATTCTCTTAAGCACTGTCTTTTTTCTGTGGGACCGGAAGACGTTGACGGCGTAGGTAATCACGTTATTCACGTTAAAAATTCTGACGGATTGCCTGTTCAGGAACTTGTTTTTCTGGATTCTCATTCATACACTGACGGCGATATTTTCGGAATTTTCTGGAAATATGATAACATTCACCAGAATCAGGTTGATTGGTATGAGCAGAAAATCAAAGCTGCGAAAAAACTTAATCCTGATGTTAAATCCTTGATATTTATGCATATTCCGCTTGTTGAATTTCAGGATGCATATAATGAATATCTCAAAAATAATGAAAATAATACAGAAAACGTTAAATATGTTTCGGGTTCAATCGGTGAAGATGACCCTTACGTTTACTGTGGAATGAATGAAGATAATTTGTTTGAAAAGATTGTTGAACTTGGCAGCACACAGGCTGTTTTCTGCGGTCACGACCATAAGAACAATCTTGTTCTGAATTATAAAGGCGTTGGTTTTATATACGGTTATTCTGTTGATTATCTTGCTTATGTCGGTATTTCAAAGCAAGGTGATTACAGAGGATGCAACGTTATAACCGTCAATCCCGATGGCTCATATAATCAGTCACATGAGAATTATTATCAGGATAAATACAGTCCGCTTTATCCCAAAGAGGATGTGACATTTGTCAACAATTGAGCAAAAAATTAATAACGGGTATTCCAACACGGAATACCCGTTATTTTAATGCTTTAAGCAGTATATTTGCTGATGAATTCTTTTACAGTTGACCAATAAAGTTCAGGATTAACCAGTTCTGAAACTGCATGGGCAGAATCCGGAACAACAAGTCTTTGTTTCTCGCAGCCAGCAGCATCATAGAGAGAATAGTTCATCCAGAAAGGAACAAAATCGTCTTTTTCGCCGTGAATAAACAGGGTGGGGGTGAGTGATTTTTTTACTTGCTCAAGAGCTGAAGCTTCTTTAAAATCAAAACCGATTTTAAACTTTGAAACTGAATTTGCAGCTGTCAGGAGCAAGCCTGCAGGCACTCCGGGGAATTGGTTCCTTATCTGATATGAATAGAGTGTCCAGAGGTCTGTAAAACCACAGTCCGCAATGCAGCATTTAACGTTTGAGGGCATAACTTCACCGGTTGCCATCATAACGGTTGCCGCACCCATCGAAACGCCGTGAAGAACAATTTTTGCATCGGGATTTTTATCAGCGATATATCTTGTCCAGTCAACGATATCGTGTCTTTCAAACCAGCCCATTGTGCAGTAGTTGTGCTCGCTTTTGCCGTGTGCTCTTGAATAGGGCATAAGCAGATTATATCCCATATCATAATATCTTTTGGCAAACACATTGTCGGTGTTGGGGTCGCCTGTGTAGCCGTGGCAGAAAATAACAAATATGTCAGAACTGTTGCTGTATTCGATTGCGTGGAGGCATTTGCTGCTTTTGTTAAAAGTGAAAACGTCTTTGTGCACGGTTTCTCTGTAAAAATCAACGCTTGCAACAGCTTCCGGGCTTTCGTGAAGGATTTTGCGTGTTTCTTCGTCAAGCATACCGGGACCCTGCTGAAGCTTTTTTATGCCTTTTCGGCTGAGATATGCATCAACAAAATAGTTACCTGCAGCAGCTAATGCTGCAGTGCTTATTGCGCCTGCCGCAACGATACCTTTAAATAATTTATGTTTCATATTTTTCCTCCAAAGCATAAAGCCGCCATATTTCAGGCGGCTTGAGTTTTAGTCCTTATACTCAAATCTTTTGATTTTCTGAGTTGTGGTTTTTGCAAACTCAGTACGTCTGATTTTAAAGTTGAGAATCTTTTTGTATGAGGGCAGCTTTTCGTTAACGTTGTTAATTGTCTGCTTGAAAATATCGTGAAGCTCACGGTCTGTGAACTCATTTTCAGTCTTGCCTGTCTGTTCTTTGAGTTCTTCAAAGTTGGGATAAATTCTTGCGCCGACAATGTCTTCTCCGTTTTTGTTTTTATCAGCAAGAACAAGGCATTCACCAACGAGAATGTCTTCTGCAAGGTGATATTCAAGCTCTTCGGGATAGATGTTTTTGCCGTTGCTTGTAACAATAACGTTTTTGCTTCTGCCTGAAATATAGTAATGACCCTTCTTGTCCACGTAGCCGAGGTCACCGGTATGGAACCAGCCTTCTTCGTCAATAACCTTAGCTGTTTCTTCGGGGTTGTTATAATATCCGAGCATAACCATATCGCCCTTAACGCAAATCTCGCCAACGCCGGTTACGGGGTCGGGATCAAGGATTTTAGCTTCACTGCCGGGGATGGGCTCACCAACTGATTCTGCAAGGTGAAGTCTGTCGTGGTTGATAATAGCAAGCGGTGCACATTCGGTCAGGCCGTATCCGAAGATAATCTGAATACCGATTGCGTCAAAGTCTTTAAGAATCTGGGGATTAATGGGAGCTGCACCGCAGATGATAAGGCGCATATTGCCGCCAAACGTATCGATGATTTCTTTGAAGAAAACGTTTTTGAGATCAAGCCCAACCTTTTTGCCTGCTTTAACAAGGAACTTGCCGAGCTTGAAAAGGGTTTCGCCGTGGGGCTTTGCCTTGATAGCCTTCATCAATCTTCTGTGAACTGTCTCAAGCAGAAGGGGAACAGCAACAAAAACTGAAGGGTTGAATTCCTTCATGTTTTTAAGAACATATTTAAAACCGTCGCAGAATGTAACCTTCGCACCGCAGTAGGGCGCAAAGAAAAGAATAATTGAACTTTCAAATGTGTGGTGAAGGGGGAGAAGCGAGATACCGCAATCTTCAGGGCTGATTTTGATAACACTCATTGCGGACATAACTTCAAAAACAAAGTTTCTCTGGCAGAGCATAACACCCTTAGACATACCTGTTGTGCCTGATGTGAAAAGAAGGGAGCAAAGTGCATCAGGATCAATTTCTGCATCGAGGAAACGTCTGTCACCTTCTGCAAGAAGCTTGCGTCCTCTTTCGATGAGATCTTCGATAACGTCAATATCGTCTTCTTTTTCAACTCTCATACGGTAGACTTTAAGGTCTTTCTTGAGTTCATCTTTTCTGGCGTCAAGCTTTTTGAAAATCTTTTTGTCACACATAATGAGCTTAACGTCTGATATATTAAGAATATCATTTATATCATCAAAAAGAAGTTCTTTGTCAATGGGAACGATAACGCCTACGCCCATAACTGTTGCCATATATGTAAGGCACCATTCGTAGCAGTTATCGCCTGAAACGGCAATTTTCTCATTCTTGAGACCCATATCGATGAGCGCAGTGCCAAGAGCATTTATTTGCTCAAAATATTCGTTATAGCTGATGTTGTAATGTTTGTTGTTGTAATCTTTAACCTCAAATGCAGGTCTTTCCCCGTAAAGTTCAACACTCTGAGTGATAAGGTCTCTTAAATCGCGAAGCTGACGGACTTCATAAAACGGTTTAGTCACAGCCCAATACTCTCCTTATAATATTTTCTTATAGATTCTATCATATCAATTTCGAAAAATCAATTGCTCAAATATTAATAATTTTCTAAATATCGAACGTTTTTTATTTATTTTTACTAAATATTGTGTTTTCTTAAGAAATTCTTAAGAATTTAACCTTAGTTTTATCATATAGCTAAAACAAAAACCTGCGGCGAAAAAATACCGCAGGTTAGATTTACAGTTTGAAATAAAATTACAGCATTTCAATCATCTTTTTAAGATTCTCAAAGCCGACGGCAATTCCGTCAAGACAGTTTTCCATACCCTCAAATTCAACGCTCACAAATTTTTCGTAACCGCTTGATTTAAGGATTGAAAGACATTGAAAAACGGGGATATCACCGTGGCCGATAATTGCTCCGCGAAGATAATTTCCGCCTCTTGATTTGAAAAATCCCTTGCCGGGGTTGAGTCCGTTGCCGCTCTTGATGTGAAAATCTTTTGCGTGAACGTGCTTTGCATAGCGTGCAAGTTTGCCAACGGCAACTGCGCTGTTTTCGTCTGCACAACAGAAATTGCCGATGTCAATCAGTGCACCGAAATTGGGGCTTGCAGTGCCTGTGATTATTCTCTCAACCCTGTCGCTGTCCTGACAGAAAAAGCCGTGATTTTCAATCATCGTTGTTATGCCTTTTGCGGCGGCATAATCCGTGATTCTTCTGCATCCGTCTGTCAGAATGGGCAGAACCTGCTCAAAGCCTGCATAGGTTTTTGCATCCTCGGGAACAGACCAGGCGGCATCGTGGCGCAACATTTTTGCACCCAGAATTTCTGCAACGTCAACCTTTTTGCAAACTCTCTCAACTTCTTCGTCAAGGCTTCTTTCGCCAAGCAGATTTGCGCCGATTGTGTATGCAATAACAGGGAGCGAAAGCTTTTCGCTTTCTTCTCTTATAAGCGATGCATAATCTGCTTCACACATACCTTCAGGGGCTGAAAGGTCAGTGAATTCAATGCCTTCAAAGCCTGCTTCTTTGGCAAGCTTCATTATGCTCAATTGAGTTTCTTTTTCAGCGTTAATCAGCTGCTGATAGCTGTAACTGCTGACACCGATTTTCATATTATTTCTCCTTTGATCAGCAACCGTGGCTCTTGAGGAAATCAACAGCCTTTCTGATATCTCTTTCGGGGTCATCGCCAACTTCTCTTTCGATTGTGAGGAAGCCTTTATAACCGATTTCTTCAAGCGCAGCAAGGTATTTCTCCCAGTTAACGCTGCCTTCGCCAAGAGGGACTTCAATGAAAGAATCACCTGTTACGAGAGGATCTTTTTTGATGCCGTAAACGATTTCGGGGTCTCTGTAGCAAAGCATTTTACCGTCTTTTGCGTGGGTGTGAACAATGTATTTCTGAAGGTTAAAAACTGCGCCTGCAGGGTCGTCACCGGTAACCATAACAAGGTTTGCGGGGTCAAGGTTAACGCCAACACCCGTTGAGTTAAGACCGTCAAGAAAATCCTTAAGCATAGCTGATGTTTCGGGTCCTGTTTCAACTGCAAAGTGTGCGTTGATGCTGTCTGCATATGTTGCAAGCTCAAAGCAAGCTTCCTGCATAATTTTATATCTGTCGTGGTTTTTATCTTCGGGAACAACGCCGATATGGGTTGTAACAACATCTGTTCCGAGCTCTTTTGCAAGGTCAAGAATTCTCTTTGATTTTTCAACTCTTTCAGCGTTTTCTTCTTTGTGGCCGAAACCGCCGCCGAGGTCACCGCAAAGGGCGGAAATAACAAGACCGATGTCGGCAACAAGCTTTTTGAATTCTGCAATTTTAGCGGCATTCATCATTTCGGGTGACATTTCGCCTCTGGTTGCATAAACCTGAATGCCCTGTGCACCAACACCGGCAGCCTTTTTAACTGCGGTGGGGATATCTGTTCTGAAACTGTCGATTATAACACCGATGGGAAATCTGCTCATTTTTAACTCTCCTTTGAGAAAAATTGTACAGCATAATAATATCAAAGTTTTACGGGATTTACAAGTATTTTTAAAAATATCTTTACATTTCCCTATTTTTGTTATAATATATATTAGTTATCAAAACATTATTATTGATGGAGGTTTCACTATGTCAAAAATAAAGGTAGCCGTTATCGGTTGCGGAACAATTGCCAATTCCGCCCATATACCTGCTTATATGAAAAATGATGAAGTTGAAATCAAATATTTCTGCGATATCATTCCGGAAAGGGCACAGGCTTGCGTTGAGAAATACGGCTGCGGCACAGCTGTTGCTGATTACCATAATTTTCTCAATGACCCTGAGATTGAAGCAGTTTCTGTTTGCACACACAATGATTTCCATTCAATCATTGCAATTGATTTCTTAAGAGCAGGCAAAAACGTGCTTTGCGAAAAGCCTGCTGCAAGAATTCTTTCGGAAGCTCTTGAAATGCAGAAAGTTGCTCACGAAACGGGCAAAATTCTCAATATCGGCGTTGTCAACCGCTTCAACACCTATGTTATGAAAATCAGAGAGCTTATTGAAAACGGCGAACTCGGTGAGGTATATCATGTATACGCTTCATTCCGC
>JAZNDY010000377.1:0-3499 GCA_045588295.1 Acutalibacteraceae bacterium | reverse complement strand
GCAGGCGGTTGGTTCAAAGATGCCTGCACGCCGAATTTTGATAAAATTTTTGAAAACGGAGCAGTTACTTATAAAGCGCTTTCTTCAAAACCCACAATCAGCGCCGAGTGCTGGGGCTCGATGCTGATTGGCGTAGGCCCTGAAGTTCACAGGCTTACAAACGGAATTGTGTCATCAGTTCCGTATGACGTAACTTCTCCTTTTCCGTCACTTTTCAGAAGAATCAGAGAAGCTTATCCCGAAGCTGTACTTGGCTCATATTGTGATTGGAATCCTATAACACACGGTATTGTTGAAAGCAACGCAGGTGTTTCTCACGCAACAGCTCCAGATACTGAGCTTACACCCCTTGTTTGTGATTATATCCGAGAAAACAAGCCTGATTTTTTATTTGTTCATTTTGACAGTGTTGACGGTGCAGGGCATTCAACAGGCTACGGCTTGCCTGCGTTTATTGAACGCATAGGTGAAGTTGATAAGCTTATCGGTGACGTTTATTCCGCTGTGATAAATGCCGACATGCTTGATGATACGCTGTTTATTGTTATCGCTGACCATGGCGGCACAAACGGCGAAAACAACAAAGGCAGTCACGGAGGCTGGACTGATGAAGAAAAATACGTTACCTTTGCCGCCACAGGCAAGGGCATAAGCAAAACGCAGATTGAAGAAATGAATATCCGCGACCTTGCCGCCATTGTTCTATATGCTATGGGCATTGATTTGCCTGATTTTGATGAAACAGGCTGGACTTCACAGATTCCCGAAGGCTTGTTTGCTGATTATGCGGGCGAATACCGTGATATTTCGCACCTTACGGGTGCGGCACCCAGAATTTCAAAATTTCATCATGAATCTGAACTTGTTTAGAGCGTGGTTTTACAGTTGAAGTTACTTTATATAATAAAATCAAAGCGTTATACACACCTCGGTATTGATTTTTATATTTTGTGTGTGCTATGATAATTCAGTAATTTTTATACTCATCCGAAGGAGACGTTGAATTATGCTTAACAAAATAATTGAAACAGTTAAAGAAGCAGGCAAGATAATTCTTGCTGCACATAATCAGGAATCAGCAGTAACAGCAAAAGAAGGCAAGAAAAATTTTGTAACAAAGTATGACGTTGCTGTTCAGGATTTTTTGTTTAACGAACTCGGCAAATTGTTCCCTGAAGCTGAATTTGTTGGCGAAGAAGGGGAAAATAATTTTGAAAGCAAAGCTCTGCGCTTTATAATTGACCCGATTGACGGCACAACAAACTTTATGCAGGATTTTCGCTGCAGCTGCATTTCTGTTGCTCTTTGTAAGGAAAACGAAGTTATTGCAGGTGTTGTCTATAACCCTTATACAAATGAGATTTTCAGCGCAGAAAAAGGCGGCGGAGCTTATCTTAACGGAAAAAAGATTACGGTCAGTGACCGTTTGCTTTCTGACGGACTTGCTCTTTTTGGTACTTCACCTTATCACCCCGAAAACACTGATGAAACCTTTGCTCTTTTAAGAAAAGTTTTTGATTTTTCGCGTGATATCCGCAGAAGCGGCTCGGCGGCTTATGACGTTTGTGCGGTTGCTTGCGGCAGGTGTGAGGTGTTTTTTGAAAAAGGTTTGCAGCCCTGGGATATTGCGGCAGGTACTCTTATTTTGAGCGAGGCAGGCGGCGTGGCGTTAAGATATGACGGCGAAGAAATCGATTTTTCAACGCCTAATGACGTTGTTTTTGCTAACCCCAAGGCATATAAAGAGTTTGTGACTTTGCTTTGATACTGCGATGATTTTTGAAAACGTAAAAGTTACCGTTATCAGAAGCAACAGAAAAACAGTTTCAATTCAGGTCAAGCCCGGTGAGGTTATCATCAGAGCTTCCAAAAGAATGAAAGACAACGAGATTGAAAGATTTGCGCAGGCAAAAAGGCAGTGGATAGAAAAGCATCTGAAGTCTGTTTGTGAAAAACAAAAACTTCTTCAGGATACTGAGCCGTATTCTGAAGAAGAAATCAAGAATTTTGTTAAAACTGCGAAAGAAATTATTCCGCAAAAGGTTGAGTTCTATGCCGATAAAATCGGTGTAACGTATAACAGAATCACAATCCGATGCCAGAAAACCCGTTGGGGGAGCTGTTCGTCAAAAGGTAATCTTAACTTTAATTGCCTGCTTATTTTGATGCCCGATGAAATAATTGACAGCGTTGTTGTTCACGAACTCTGCCACAGAAAACAAATGAATCACTCTGCAAGGTTTTATGATGAAATTGAAAAGGTGTTTCCTGATTATAAACAGTGCCGTGAGTGGCTGAATAAAAACGGAAGTAAATATTTGAGCCGTATTCCCGTATAACAGGGATTACGGCTCTTTTTCTTATTTCTGTCTGACAAAAAATTCTGTTGCTTCATTTATAAACTGCGCCGTACCGTCTGCGTGTCTGTCAATGTTGCTTTTGAAGCGTTCATCCGCAACATACATTTGCCCGAGATACGCCAGAATTTCATCTGTACAGTTGTAGTAATTTTTGGTGATATGGTTTTGCAGAGTTAATACAAGGTTTTGCGCATCGGCTGAATCCGGCTCATTGCCGTTTTTCATGCATAAAGCAAAATCTGCCATAATACCATTCATATCCTCGGCAAGCTTGCTCCATGTGCCGTTTGTGTAATCCTTTGTTTTTTCGGCGTGTTCGTTATATGCGGAGGTTTCGCCCCATTTTTCTTTGACTTCCTGTTTGTAATTTTCAAAATCGCTGTTATCAAATGCCTTCATATCCGTTTTTCCTTTCGTTGCGCTGTCAATGGCGGAAATCAGCCTTTCCAACCTCTCTTTTTTCAGCAAAAGAAGTTTTTTCTGCTCGTCAAGTGCTTTTTTCTTATCATAGCCGGGAGAAGACAAAATTTCACCAATGATTTTCAAGGGAAAATCAAGCTCACGGTAAAACAAAATTTCCTGCATGCGCATAAGTGAGCTGTCATCATAGTAACGGTAGCCTGTTTGTTTTTCAACAAAAGCCGGCTCAAGTAAGCCGATTTCATCGTAATAATGCAAAGTACGCACACTTACACCCGTAAACTCAGCAAATTCCTTAATCTGCATTTTCATTTTATCACCCCGCAGACAGAAGCTTATACCATAACGCAACGTGAGAGTCAATAGTTTTTTTAAATCTTTTTTATAAATTCACGCAAAGCATTCCAGCTGTTGACCGTAAGATATTCTTTGCACTTATTATCTTTGCGCAATTCAACGCTTGCAGACGCGTTAACGTCAAGCAAAACAGGAGTCATTCCGCAAGCTGATGCACCGTAAACGTCAGGATTTATGTTGTCACCGCAATACCAGCAATCGCTAAAATCAAGTTTTGCATATTTTACCGCGGCATTGAAGATGTTCTTTGATGGCTTTGCAAAAAGAATATCAGCGCTTGTGAGGCAAAATTCAAACTTGGCAGACGGAATCCATCGATTTATTGCCAGAGAAAGGCTTTCACCGCTCATCATATTGTTGCT